>NZ_CAKC01000061.1 GCF_000296855.1 Lactobacillus gigeriorum DSM 23908 = CRBIP 24.85
GATATAAGCTGATTTACGATCAACATCTTTAGGCTTCTTTGCATGTGCAAAGGCTTCATAATTTCCATTTGAATAATACATATCCATGCCTCTAATCTATATAAGAATAGCTTTTATTGATAAATATATTATAGTAAAAACGTTTTCATAATTCAATAGAATTTAACAACCTTTACTAATTTCCAACCAATTTTTGCCACAAGCTAGTCATATCGGCAGGATCGGCAATCTCAAAAATTCTCTTTTGCTGATCAAACGGATCTTCAAAAGCCAAATAGCAACAATTTAACGCCTGTCTGGGGAATTTATCATTAGCACCATATAATTCATCCCCAAATAAAATATGCCCAATATGAGCCATATGAACCCGAATTTGGTGGGTTCTTCCCGTTAGTAACCTTAGCTCTACTAGACTAGCACCCGGAACCTGCTGCAATACGCAATATTCCGTTTGAGCGCTTTGCCCAGTAGAAATTACCGTTCGTTTGACTCCATCATCGATTTTGCCAATTGGCGCATCAATCAAGCCACTCAATTCATGTTCACTAAAATTGCCGTGAACTATTGCATGATATTTTTTAATAAATCGGTTTTTATCCATTTTACTAAAGCGCGCATGAGCGATCGCATTTTTTCCAACAAGCATCAAGCCACTGGTATCACGATCTAGTCTTGTAATCACATGTGGCTTAATAATTGGTGATGAGCTATCTTGAAATTTACCAATAATCCGGTTAACGATCGCATCATCATCTTCATAGCGCGAAGGAATCGATAGAACGCCAGCAGGCTTATTAATCACTAAGTAATATTGATCTTCTTTCACCAATGGCAAGCTTTCCTTCGATGGCTTAAGCCAAGGATTCTTTGTCTCTTGCCCGCTCACAAAAATGACCTCGTCGCCTTCCTTAAGGTAATAATTAGTGTAGCGTCGACGATGATTGACTAAGATCATGCCATGATGAGCCTTAGCTCTCACCACTTCTTGTTTTGAAAAACCATTATGAAGCAAAAAAGATCCCAATTGCTTAGGATCTTCCGCTAGAACTTTCAATTTAAAAACTGCCATTTTTTATCCTTTGATAAACGCATTTTGAACTCTTGACCAAAAATGATGGTGACCAAAACGATCAAACTGAATGCTATGTTCAGAAATCCGATATACAATTTTTTTGGCATTGCGCACATTCATTCGTTCACCATCAATTGTCATTACCAAATGATCGGTATTTGGAACAAGAGTTACCCATTGATCTGGTGCAAGGACAATTGGTGCAGACAAAGTTCTAAAGACACGGTTATTGATCGAAGCAATTTCTGTCATCTGCAAAGCCTTTAATCCCGGATGAATTACGGCGCCACCTAATGACTTACTATAGGCAGTCGATCCTGTAGGAGTAGACACACATAATCCATCGCCACGGAAATTTTCAAATAATTCGTCGTCAATGTAAACATCCGTTTCCAAAGTATGTGATATTCGCTTGATCGCTGACTCATTTAAAGCAAGAAAATGCTTGTTTTCGCCAGCTTCCGTAATCAGTGTCACATCAAGCAACGGATACCTTGCTGACTCTGCCTTACGCAATGTAAGTGCGTCGATCATCTTATCAACATCTGTACTACGCCAATCAGTATAAAATCCTAAATGTCCAGTATGAACTCCGATAAAACGAATAGAGTCAACCTGATTACTATAACGATGAAACGCATTGATTAGCGTTCCATCTCCGCCTACTGTAATGACAATATCAGGATATTTATCATCACAAACAACTTCTTTTTCCGCCAATAGCTCCCTAATGCGAGCTACTACTTTCAAAGTTTCCGGATTATTATTATGTGCTATTGCCACTCTCATGATTTTTCCTTGCCCTTATTCTTGGTGAAAATCTTCTGTGCTTCCTGAACCTCGTCTTTTATTGCAGACATCTCTTCATCTAACTGATAAGCTGCTTCTGCAGTTCTACGCAAACGTTCAGAAATATCGTCTGGATACTCTCCTTGATATTTATAATTTAAAGTATGTTCTACTGTAGCCCAGAAATTCATTGCTAAAGTTCTAATCTGAATCTCTGCTATTAAAGTCTTAGGGCCATCTGGCAAATACACCGTATACGAGATAACCATGTGATATGATCGGTAGCCTGAAGGCTTAGCGTTTTGAATGTAATCTCGCTCCTCAACCACTTCCATATCGTCTCGAGCATGAATTAAATCAACAACTTTATAGATATCATCGACGAATTGGGTAACAATTCGGATACCGGCAATATCTTGCATATCTGTTTCGATTACTTCTGGCTCGATCACACGACGAGTCATTTTTTCTTTGATCGAATCAACTGTTTTGACTCTGCCAATAACAAACTCAATCGGTGAATGCTCGCCTTTAGTCAAAAAACTTTGTCTTAAAGAGCGAAATTTTATTTTTAATTCGCGTACGGCTTCGTCATACGGCCATAAGAAATTATCCCAATCAAAATTCATGAAAAAATTTCCTTTCTGATAAACAATGTAATTTTAACATATATAATAAAATTAATAAGGTCTTGAAATTCAAAAAATATTTAAAGGAGCTAGATACATAATGAAAAATCGTGAAATTGAAGCTAAGGTTTTACTTACATCAAATATCTATCAAAAGATCATTACCAGTTTCCCTGTAAAAGCTGATTTCAAACAAGAGAATTACTACTTTGAAACCACTAATGACACTCTAAAAAAGCATGATATCAGCTTGCGGATTCGGATTTATGAAGACCATGCTGAACAAACCATGAAAGTTCCTGATCCTAATCCGGTTCAAAAAGATTTTCATGAGGTAGTTGAATTGACAGATAAACTTGCGCTTAACGAAGCACAGGCCCGCGTTAAAGCTGGACTAAACCACCAAACCTTGCCATTCAATGGCGTCATCGGTGACTATCTGAAAGAACGGCTGAGTTTATCCTCAACGCAATTAGACATTTTTACTTGGAGTAAAACTAGACGTATTTTGCTCAAAGGTCCCAAAAATTGCGAACTTACATTGGATCAAACATACTATCCTGATGGCTACTGCGATTATGAACTTGAAATCGAAAACACTGATCCTCAATTAATTCAAGAAGTAAAACTAGAATTAGAGCACAAATTTGCCTTTTCTGACAACCATAACAATCAAAATCAAAGTAAGATTGCTAGGGCTGCTATCCACCGCAAATAAGCAAAATTTTTGAGTCTCTAGCCATTTCTTGCTAAAGTATCTATGAAGTATTTAACAAGGAGAGCTTATTTATGTTCGAGATCTTTCTTTTCATTAATCCCATAGGAATATATTGCTACGAGGTCGAAAAAAGAATTCAAACTGCTATTAAAGACTTAGACCTCGACGTCTCCTATCATTTTATTCCAATCGCAACCGTCAGTGGCGTCCAAGACGATATTATTCGGCGTCGAAAGGATTCCCAACATCTATGCGATTTATCGTATTTTACTCTTGCCACTAATCAGGCACTTGAAATTTACCATGCGATTAAAATTGCATATGGTAATAAAAAAGCTCGTGCTTTCTTATTTGAGCTTCAAGAAAGACTAAATACCGATGGTTCTATTTTTGAAGATTCTTTGATTCAAGAAATTTACAAGCAATTAGACTTGGATCCGGCGACAATCGATCAACTACTTGATAGTAAATATATTCGTGAATCAATCGATCAAGATCAAAAATTGGCCAAACAATGGCAAATCAAAAGTACACCTACAGTAATTATTTTTAATGAAGATAAGGAAAATGACACTGGTGTTTTACTTGAAGGCTTAGTTAGTCAAAGCGAGCTTAATCAACTATTATCAGACAGTGAGAAAAACGACCAACAGTTGAACTGCGTATCCAAAGTCAATATTATTTCAACCAACCATTTACGCTTAATCTAGCTTCAATGGCTGGTTTTTCTTTGCTCCAAATAACGGGAAAGATTGTCTTTTTCCCCTGGATGTCTACTTTTAGAAAAAATCACCTCAGGCAAATCATCGATCGATAACCGGGCTAAATATAATTTTTCGGCTAGCCTTGCTCCAATATTGCTTTTTTGCTTAATCTGCCGTTCTAAGTACTTTCTCTCACTCTCCCGATCGAAGTTCAAACTTCTAAGTTGAGGTCGATAACTCCAAAATTCTGCCACTCCCCGTTCATCAAGAGGAAAACTACGAATTTGATATTTTAGTTTTCGACTAATCGGTGCCTGACAAACATTGTATTTTAAACGAATAATCCCTAGATTAGGATCAACTTCTAAATAATAGTGACGCCAGCGAATATTCTCACGAAAGAAAATTAGCTGTGTACTTTTTAGTTGCTTTTCTAAATAATGTCTCTTACCAACTATCCATAGATCCGTTATTCCAATCTGCCGATATAAATTATGACGGTGAATAAATTCACTTCGACTTAGTGGCGCACATTGGACCTCAAGGGCTAGTTTAGGTGAAACTAAAACATCACTACGTAATTGTCCATCTAGCAATGGCACTTCAACTTGAGCATCAAAACCAATGGCAGTAAAGGCGCTCTTTAACATCATTTTTGACAAATGATGCTCCTCTTTTTCGCCTAAACTAACATGATGCCTAAAATGTTTAAAAAACGGCAATTTATGTTGCGATATAACTAAAATCACCCTTTTATGACAATGTGGACATCGATAATCAACTCCATTTAAAACTTTTTCTTGGCGATATATTTCGGCTGCTTCACCAACAGCAGTTACTAATTTTTGATTTAAGATTGCTGCGTACAAAAAAATCCCCCATTATTTAAATACGCAAAAAAAGGCGGAATTTATCCACCTTTACCAAATCTTAAACTTTATTTATTGAAATAATATCTTAAATTCCCCAAAGCATCCTGTCTAAGAATGGATTTTCCGATATTCTTTACGGTTTTCATTTCTGAGTTTTCAATTCTAAACCCATATTCATTAATAATTGCCCAAGCATCTTCTGGTTTCAATTCAGCATAATTATCATCAAGAAATGCGACTTCTAAGTAGTAAGCCCCCTTGAAATAATACAAACTAGAGGCAAGATCGCTAACTTTAAGACTATCTGCTAGCTCGACTAAAATTCCTAAATCACCAAAACGATATGCTTGCCGAGCAAGCTCATCATGCTCTTCATCATCTACTATTTCTGTTCTCCTATCATTAGCATCACTATTTTCAGTAGGTAAATCGGAGAATGCATTCTCAACTTCATCATTCGAAGAATCATTAAATAGCTTAGAAAATTCACTAGAGTTAGGATTGATCTTGGTTATCAACAAATCCAATCCTCCGTGATTAGGCATTACTTGGAAGGATACCGCTCCATTTTGAGCAAAGGAATGGTCAGTATCAACCTCCTCTAAAATTGAATAGAAGAATTCTTGAACTTTTTCACGATTCTTAATCATATCTAATAATTCGAAGCCACGTTCAGAGAGTTCATCCTTTGAGATATTAACCCTCATGGTATTTTCGTTGACCCGTTTTACTTGCATTAATTCTTCACCTCATAAATTTGGTCATAAGCTAAGTATGACACTTTTGACATGTAAAAAAAAGTTCCAGCTATTTCTACCATTATTGCATAAAAATAATATTAACCAAAATATTTTACCGATTATTTAGCAATTAAAAAAGAAGTCAGTACTAAAATACCAACTTCTACATCAAATTCAACAATTTTTAAAGATCAGCAATTCTTCTAGCTTCAGCTAATTCAAGACGACGAACCTTACGTGGTAAGAAACGACGAATTTCATCTTCGTTGTAACCCACTTGTAAGCGTCGATCATCCATAATAATTGGACGCTTCAAAAGACTAGGATCTTTATCAACCAAATCTAACAATTGGTCAAGTGACAAGTCATCCAAATCGAGCTTCAAATGTCTAAAAGCTCTTGAGCGAGTTGAAATGATTTCTTCTGTACCATTTTCAGTCATTCTTAAAATTTGAAGAATCTCACTCTTCGACAAAGGGTCGGAAAAAATATTTCTCTCTTTAAATGGAATCTCGTGTTCTTCAAGCCATGCTTTAGCTTTGCGACAGGAAGTACAACTAGGAGATACATACAAATCTACCATACAACTCACGCTCCTTGAATCATTAGAATATACAATATCTGTCTTATAGATAGTATACCACTTTTACTTCTTTTTTGTAAGTTATTTTATGGATAATATGTTTACTTTCAAAAATAGTCAGTTTATCTTGAAGTATCAATATTTTAAATAAGTAATTTTTTCAATAGCATACAAAAAAGGAATACGGGAATGAAAATGCCATATTCCTTAATTACAGGTGTTATTTATTTAACTTAGCCATTAAATCCTTGACTAATTGTTCATTTTCTTCTGAAGTTTCAGAAACAAAACATGCTTGGTTAGCCAATTCTTTAAGGTCTTCAGTATTTAGCTTCTTCATCAAGCTTCTGATACGTAAGATTGAAGTTGCGCTCATTGAGTATTCGTCAAGACCCATTGAAAGCAAAATTGGGAACATGACGCTATCACCAGCAGCTTCACCACACATACCTACCCAAATACCATTCTTGTGGGCGCCATCGATTGTTTGCTTGATCAAACGCAAAACAGATGGGTTATATGGTTGGTATAAGTAAGATACGTTTTCGTTGCCACGGTCAGCAGCCATAGTATATTGAATCAAATCGTTAGTACCGATTGAGAAGAAATCAACTTCCTTAGCAAATTGATCAGCTAAAACAGCAGCAGCTGGTACTTCAATCATCATACCAACTTGCAAGTCATCACCAATCTTTACACCTTTAGCAAGCAATTTTTCTGTTTCATCATTCAAAATTGCCTTTGCCTTGCGTAATTCGCCTAAAGTACCAATCATTGGGAACATAATACCCAACTTACCATATGCAGATGCGCGCAACAAGGCTCTTAATTGTGTACGGAAGATTTCTTCATTCATTAATGAAAGACGAATTGCACGAACACCTAAGAAAGGATTCATTTCTTCTGGTAAATCCCAGTAATCAAGGTGCTTATCACCACCGATATCCATCGTTCTGATGATAACTTGCTTACCATTCATACCTTCAATGACTTCCTTGTAAGCTTCGAATTGGTCGTCTTCTGAAGGGAAATCAGATGAATTCATGTATAAGAATTCAGTTCTGTATAAACCAATAGCTTCAGCACCGTTTTCATGAACACCAGGCATGTCATTTGGCGTACCAATATTAGCAGCAATGATAAATTGCTTGCCATCGGCAGTTACTGAAGGAGCATCCTTCAGTAACCGCCA
>NZ_CAKC01000060.1 GCF_000296855.1 Lactobacillus gigeriorum DSM 23908 = CRBIP 24.85
GATTTCATTTAAAGGACGTTTTTTGATTTTCAAACCAAAAGCAACATTTTCAAAAACATTTAAATGCGGGAACAAAGCATAATTCTGAAAGACGGTATTGATTTGCCGCTTAGAAGGATCAAGATCCGTAATATCTTTTCCATTAAAAAAAACTTGTCCTTCAGTTGGTTTGGTAAAACCAGCAATTATTCTTAAAATGGTGGATTTCCCAGAACCACTTGGTCCCAACAAAGAGTAAAATTTCCCAGATTCAATCGTCAAATTAATGTCATCAAGGGCAACAAAGCCATCATCATAGCGTTTCTTTACATGTTTTATTTCAATAATTGCCATTCTTTTCTTCCTTCAAAAAAATAGCTACAAGCCTCTAGGCCTGTAGCTTGTCCTGCCTTCAACTTATTCATTACCAATTATTCGTACTTCTGTTTCTAAACTAATCCCATATTTTTCTTGGATTTTTTCTTGGATAAAATGAATTAGTTTTAGATAATCAGTTGCTGTTGCTCCACCCTTGTTAACGATGAAACCAGCATGTTTCATTGAATTTTGTGCACCACCAATTTGCGTTCCTTGAAGACCTGCTTTGATTATCATCGGGCCAACAAAATGACCCTTTGGTCGTTTAAAGACGCTGCCACATGATGGATATTCTAACGGCTGCTTATATCGTCGAAGGGCGTTCAAATAATGCATTTGATCCAAAATAGTTAGTTTATTGCCATGTTTAAGTTTAAATTCAGCAACCACAACAATCTCATCTGAACTTTGAATACGCGAATTGCGATAAGAAAAATTCATTTCTTGATTACTATATTCTTTAAGTTCACCATTTCTTGTAATTACAGTGACTTTATCAACGACATCTTTAACTTCACCACCATATGCTCCAGCATTCATAAAGACGCCTCCGCCCACACTGCCTGGAATACCAGCGGCAAACTCAAAACCTGTTAAACCATTATTAGCTGCAGCAAAGGCAGTATCGATAATCCGTGCACCTGCTTGCGCGATGACTCGATCATCTTTTACCGATATTTCATTCATAGCTGTTAAAATCACTACTAAGCCTGAAATACCGCCATCACGGATAATTAAATTGGATGCATTACCAATTACAGTAATTGGTAGTTTTTCTGCTTTAGCGACTAGTAAAAGTTGCCTTAATTCATCCAGATTTTTAGGGAAAGCCAAATATTCAGCTCGACCACCAGTTTTGGTAAAAGTATAGCGACTCAATGGAATCTGAGTTTGAATGTTAATCCCATTATTTTTTAAATCGAGTAGCTGCAATGAAAAGACCCCCTCATTTAATTTACTTTTCCTATTTTACCGCATTCCGAACCATACAACCAGTTAAAAACGAAATAGCTATTATTAATCCAAAATTTGTGACATAATTATAAAAGATGTGTGCGAAAGTGAGGTTAAAACATGAACTTTGTGGCAATGGATTTTGAAACTGCCAATCGCTATCCTGAAAGTGCTTGTTCATTAGCACTAGTAATGGTACGAGACAACCAAATCATTGATCGATTTTATACTGTCATTAATCCTCAGATGCCATTCGATAGTCAAAATATCAAAGTTCATGATATTACGGCTGATGATATTAAGGATGCACCAACCATGGCTGAACTTTGGCCTAAAATCAAGGATTTATTTAAACCGGGAATGCTAGTTGCTGCTCATAATGCTCGATTTGATACCAACGTTATGAAACAATCTTTAGCTCGTTATGGAATTGATGAACCGCATTATTTAGTAATTGATACGCTTAAAACTAGTCGGATTTTTGAACCTAATCTAAAAGATCATAAATTAAATACCGTATCTGATGCACTTAACGTTGACCTTTGGCATCATCACAATGCCCTTAGTGATAGCGAAGCTTGTGCAGGAATTCTAATTGCACAAAATAAAGAGTTTGGCAATGAACCAATCAAAAATCTAATCTACCAAATTTAAAAAGCCAAGAATAAACATTGATAATTTTTTTGATCATCAATGCTATTCTTGGCTTTTTTATGCGTTAAAAGTTGCGATCAACTTATCAACCCATTCTTGATAGTGTGCTCCTTTAGGTAAAAATTCAACTATCCGCTTGGTTGAATTCCATTCATCGTCAACACGAGTAATGTTTAATTGCAGGTATTCTTCTGGTAGGTCATTTAGAACCAATTGAGGCCATTCAATGACTACTAATCCACCTTCCGTTAAATAACCTGCTAGGTCGATTGAAGAAAGGTCATCATTTTCTAAACGATAAAAGTCCATATGGAAAAGCGGAAGCTTCCCTTCGCGATACTCCCTAACAATTGTAAAAGTTGGACTCTTTACAGGACGTCTAATTCCTAGTGCACGACCGATTCCTTGAGTCATTGTCGTCTTGCCAGCACCTAAGTCACCTTCTAGCAATAATAGGTCATTAGGACTAGCGGTATTGGCAATACTTGCACCTAATTTTTGCATTTCTGTTGAAGAATTGATTTCTATTTTCATATATTAATCCTTAAAAATCGCTTGAGCAGCAGTCAAAATGGCTAGATTATAGACATCATCACTACTTGCTCCACGTGATAAATCGTTAACCGGTTTAGCAATCCCTTGCAAAATCGGACCTACCGCTAAGAAATTACCCAATCTTTGCGTAATCTTGTAACCAATATTGCCAGATTGTAATTCAGGGAAAACAAAAACATTAGCATGACCGGCAACCTTTGAGCCAGGTGCCTTACTTTGACCTACACTTGGCACAAACGCAGCATCGAATTGCAATTCACCATCAGCCGGAATTTCAGGATATTTTTCTTGGAACAACTTAGTAGCTTCAACCACTTTGTCAATCATTGCTCCTTTAGCTGATCCCTTAGTAGAAAAACTTAAAAAGGCAACTTTAGGATCAATTCCTACCATTTTAGCAGTTTGAGCAGATTGATAAGCTATTTCTGCTAAAGTGGTAGCATCAGGATCAATATTGATTGCACAATCAGCAAAAACATATTTTTCTTCGCCACGTTCCATTACAAATGATCCTGAAACACGATGCATCCCTGCTGCTGTTTTGATGATTTGCAGTGCTGGTCTAACTGTGCTAGCCGTTGAATGGGCTGCACCAGAGACCATTCCATCTGCAATATTTTCATAAACAAGCATCGTACCAAAGTAACTTACATCTGATAACATCTTTTTTGCATCTTCAGCTGTCGACTTACCATTACGTAATGCAACCAATTCAGCAACCATTTTTTCAAGACCACCATAGGTTTGAGGATCGATGATTTTCACATGCGTAAGATCAAGCTTCAAATCTGCTGCCATTTTGCCAATCTCGGTTTCATTTCCCAGCAAGATTGCAGCAATTACGCCTTCATTAGCTAATTTCACAGCAGCTGATAACACACGCTTATCATTTCCTTCTGGAAAAACAATCGTCTTCTTTTCTGATAAAGCAATTTTCTTTAAAGTGCTAAAAATATCCATTTGTTTTCCTTTCTAAAATCAATTTATTTGTTCTGGCAACTGCCAATCTATTGGCAACTCGCCAAATTTGTGTAGCGCCTCATTACACCTTGAAAAAGGACGGGAGCCAAAAAATCCCCGATCTGCTGAAAAAGGACTAGGATGAGCAGACTTGATAATTACATTTTTGCTTTCATCTATTAAAGGAATTTTATTTTGAGCGAATTTGCCCCATAAAATAAACACAACTTTACCACGTTCACTCAATGCTTTGATTGCAGCATCTGTAACGGCTTCCCAGCCTTTTCCTTGATGCCCATTCGCATGACCATAAGGAACGGTCAAAACTGCATTTAACAATAATACTCCTTGTTCCGCCCAGCTCTTCAAGTAACCATGATTTACTGGTCGAGCACCTACATCATCATATAATTCTTTATAGATATTTTTAAGAGATGGAGGCAAGCTTGCACCCGGGCTAACAGAAAAGCTCATCCCATTAGCTTGTCCAGGATTATGATATGGATCTTGACCTAAAATTACTACTTTTGTCTGAGAATAAGGCGTCAACTTAAAAGCCGTAAAAATGTGATACATATCAGGAAAAATTTGCTTAGTAGCATATTCCCCTTTCAAGAAATTATGCAATTGTTGATATTGTTCGCTTTCAAAAACAGGATCTAATATGTCATCCCAATCATTTCCGATTAACTTTTTCACCTAAATTCTCCCCTCTTTTCTTATCCTCTTTATGGTATCATGATTTTGAAAGATAAGTTGATTTTTATAGAAAGATTGAACGAAATGATTAAATTAGTTGCTTGTGATCTCGATGGTACCTTATTTAATAGCGATATGATGGTTTCTCCTGAAAATGCTACTGCCATCAAAGCTGCTCAGCAAAATGGAATTGAGTTTTTAGTAGCTACTGGACGCGCTCCAAGAGAATCAAAAGTTCTGCTTGAAGATGCTGGAATCAAAAGTGGCTTTATCAATCTTAATGGCGCACTAGTGTTCGATGCGTCAGGTAAACTGATAATCAAGCATCCAATTCCTGCCAATTCAGCCATGAAATTGATCAATCTGCTTCACGATAATCATTTTTATTTTGAAATAGTTACTGCTGATAATGTCTATACTGAGGATTTAAGTAAAAGAATTACTAATGTCGCTCATTTTATGGTAGATTTAAATGCTGGAATTACTTTTAGAGAAGCTGTAGCAATTACTGCTGGAAATAAGTCAATTTTAAATATGACTCAAGTTGATAGCTATGATGAACTTTTCCAAAACGAAGATCCGAAAATCATGAAATTTTTAGTGTTTGATCATCGCGGTCATGAGGCTTTTGAAGATGTTATTACAGAAATTAACCAATTAAATGGTTTGGTTGTTACTTCGAGCTCGTCATCAAACATTGAAATCAATGCCGTACAAGCACAAAAAGGCTTGGCCTTACTTGATTATGCCCAAATCAAACATATCAAACGCAAAGAAATTGCAGCCATCGGTGATAACTTGAATGATGAAAGCATGATCCGCGAAGCAGGTATTGGTGTTGCTATGGGAAACGCTGTCCCTAAAATTAAACATTTAGCTCAGATCACGACTTCTAGCAATAATGATAACGGCGTCGCTAAGGTTTTATATAAGTTTATTGATGAAAATAAGTCAGGTAATAATGATGAAATTCTTGCTTAAATTAAATCAAGAAAAAGCTTATGGTCAGATACCTGTTACTGACGAAGCTGGTAATCTTCGCTATATTATCAAAGGCAACCTCGATAATCCCAACCATACGCTTTATCTTTGTGATCCCAATAATCAGGAGATTGGACGTTTATATACTGATGGAACTGGACTAATCGCTTCTTTTACGATTGATGTAATCAATCATTCACTGGTTAGTGTAAAGCGTCTCAATGTTCTCACTAATGCCAATCTATTTTATATTACACGTTTGAATTATGTAGTAACTGGAAGCATAAAAAATGGCACCTACACTTTTCGTAATGGAATTAAAAAGGTTGCAGGTGTCCAAACTTTTACGAATGCTTCTGGTGTGTTATTACAATGTGATATTGATTTACCAGAAGACACTCCTTTTATTTTATTGATTACAGTTTTATTTACTCAATGGCATATCAAGCCATTGAAATTACCATCAATTACTGGTTTAAATCGTAAATTATCGACAGATCTTTCTTAAATTTCTTTGATCATATGATCGTAAACTCGATCACCAATAGTCATCGAATTAGTAGTTACAAAGCCCTTGTGTTCATATAATCGTTGAGCACGAGGGTTTTCTTTATCCACGTTTAAACTAAGCTTGTGATAGCCCTTTTTCTGTCCTACTGTGACTGAATAATCAAGTAATTTGCTAGCATAACCTTTACCCCAATGATCTGGATGAACAGCTAACGCATCAAGGTACCATTCTTTAGGCCAAGCTTCTTGATCATCAAAGATGACAGTTGTCGTTGGCAAACCAACACGTGGCATTTCACGCTTCAAGACAAAGTCAATAATCTTTTGATCTTCGTATGAATACATTACCAATATTGCCGTTACTACCGCGGCTTTATTCTCATAAACCCAAGTTCGACGATATGAATAACGGTAATTATCCGAAATAAAGCCTAATTTCATCAAATCATAAAATTGATCTTCTGGAAGACTCTTGATAGATTCCATATCCATCTCTTCAAAAATTTGTTTAAGAATAGGATAAACAAAAGGAAAATCAGATTTTTCAGCTCTTCTAATCATTGTTACCTCTCTGTTCAAATATCAATAATTTCTTTTTTCGGTCTATTCCACCAGCATAGCCAACTAAACTGCCATCACTTCCAACAACTCGATGACAAGGGATTATTAATAAGACAGGATTATTAGCTAGACAACGACCAATTGCTCTAGCGCCACCAGTTTTCATTCCTAATTGTTTAGCAATCTCTCCATAACTTTTAGTTTCACCTGGCTTAATTGCCATTACTTGTTTGAAAACTCTTTTTTGGAAAGCAGTCAAATTTATATTTAATGCAATATCCGCAAAACTAGGTTGCCTACCTTGGAAATAATAATCTAGCCATTGATCAATTTGTTTGTTATTCTTTTTAACGCCACAGCCTTTCATTAACTGATCACTAAAAAATAATTTTACTAGCTTATTCCCCTCGGTATAATAGACTATTTTTCCCAGTGGGGATTGATACTCACCATAATCCATAATTTTTCCTCTATAAAAAATAAGACTGGCAAAATAATACCAGTCTTATTTTATCATATAAGGTTATTTTAGTCTTGGTAGTTTACCAATGCTAAGAATGATTCTGGCTCTAAGGCAGCACCACCGATTAAACCACCGTCGATGTTTGGCTTAGCCATAATTTCCTTAACGTTAGCAGGCTTTACTGAACCACCATATTGGATACGAACGTTTTCAGCAGTTTCTTCATTATACAAGTCCTTGATAGTTTCACGGATAGTCTTGCACATTTCTTCTGCTTGTTCAGCAGTAGCAGTCTTACCAGTACCGATTGCCCAGATTGGTTCATAAGCGATAACCAATGAAGCAACTTGATCAGCTGATAAGCCTTCCAAGTCAGCCTTGATTTGACCAACAACCCATTCTTCTTGCTTGTTAGCTTCACGAGTTTCTAAACTTTCACCACAGCAAAGAATTGGGGTAACACCATTAGCAAACAAAGCCTTAGCCTTCTTATTAATGTCTTCATCAGTTTCGTGGAAGTAACCACGACGTTCTGAGTGACCAATGATGCAGTAGTTAATGCCCATTTCTTTCAATACCTTAGGTGAAGTTTCACCAGTGAAGGCACCTTCTTCTTCAAAATAAGCATTTTCTGCACCAATGTGCAAGTTGCTACCTTCAGCAGCTTTTCTTAAAGCATCAAGGTCAACTGCAGGTGCACAAATTGCAGATTCAACTTTGCTTGATTCTGGCAATTTGTCCTTTACTGCTGCTACAAATTCAGCAGTTTGTTCAGGATTCATATGTAACTTCCAGTTACCAGCAATAATAGGTGTACGCATTAAAATTTCCTCCTAATTTCTACTTATCTGAGATGCAAGCGATACCTGGTAATTCCTTACCTTCAAGGTAGTTAAGTGAAGCACCACCACCAGTAGAAATGTGAGTAATCTTAGGTGCAATACCCAATTGCTTAGCAGCAGCAGTTGAGTCACCACCGCCGATAACAGTAGTTGCGTCAGTTAATTCTGCCAAAGCACGACCAACTTCTAAAGTACCTTCAGCAAAGTTTGACATTTCGAAAGCACCCATAGGTCCGTTCCAAACAACAGTCTTAGCATCCTTCAAGATTTCCTTGAATTTAGCGACAGTCTTAGGACCAATGTCAAGACCCATTTCGTTGTCAGGAATATCATCACCAACAACTTCGTGTGAAGCATCGTTTGAGAATTCAGTTGCTGCTACATTATCAACAGGAAGAACGATCTTGTCGCCAGCCTTTTCCAAAAGACTCTTAGCAAGGTCAACCTTGTCAGCTTCAAACAATGACTTACCAATCTTGTGACCTTGTGCTGCCAAGAAAGTATAAGCCATACCACCACCGATTAAGATGTGGTCTGACTTAGGAATTAAGTTTTCAATAACACCGATCTTGTCTGATACCTTAGCACCACCCAAGATAGTTACAAATGGGTGAACTGGGTTTTCAACAGCATCACCTAAGAACTTAATTTCCTTTTCCATCAAGTAACCAGCTGCTGCAGGCTTACCTTCTGCCTTCATAGCAGTTGCAATACCAACGTTTGAAGCGTGACTTCTGTGTGCAGTACCGAAAGCATCGTTTACAAACATGTCTCCAAGACTTGCCCAGTATTCTCCAAGCTTTGGATCGTTCTTAGATTCACGCTTACCGAAATCATTGTCAATATCTTGGAATCTAGTGTTTTCAAGAACTACTACATCGCCATCGTTCATAGCGTTAATAGCGTCTTCTACTTCTTTACCTTCGTTTTCTGGAACAAAAGTAACTGGCTTTTCAAGCAATTCGCTTAAACGTTCAGCAACTGGCTTCAATGATAATTCTTTCTTATCATCGTCACTCTTAACACGACCTAAATGGCTCAACAAGATTGCCTTACCACCATTGTCAATAATGTACTTAATAGTTGGAAGAGCAGCAACAATACGGTTGTCATCACCGATAACGCCACCCTTAATTGGGACATTAAAGTCTACACGTACTAAAACTTTTTTACCTTTAACATCGAGATCTGAAACGATTAACTTAGCCATCAGAAACCTCCGAATTTATTTTTTCTTCAAAAAAAGGCGGAAGGAAGAATCTCCCTCCGCCTTCTCAATTACCACTTAACGTTAAATCATTTAACTAAATTAATGATTAAAGAGTAGCAAACTTCAATAAAGTACGAACCATTTGGCAAGTGAATGACCATTCGTTGTCGTACCAAGCAACAGTCTTAACTAATTGCTTGTCACCTGCAGTAGTTACCATAGTTTGAGTTGGGTCAAAGATTGAACCAGCAGTCATACCAACAATGTCGCTTGAAACAACGTTGTTTGGTTCGTAAGCGAATGATGGGCTTTCGTACTTCTTCATAGCTTCGTTGATTTCGTCAGCAGTTACGCTCTTCTTAAGGATTGAAACCAATTCAGTTACAGAACCATCTGGAACTGGAACACGTTGTGCGTGACCGTTCAACTTACCGTTCAATTCTGGAACAACAAGACCAATAGCCTTAGCAGCACCAGTTGAGTGAGGAATAATGTTAACTGCTGCCGCACGAGCTGCACGCAAGTTACCGCCACGAACTGGACCGTCCAAGATCATTTGAGTTGAAGTGTAAGCATGGATAGTAGTCATAGTACCTACTTCAACACCAAATTCCTTTTGCAATACGTTAACCATTGGTGCCAATGAGTTAGTAGTACATGAACCTGCTGAAACGATAGTGTCGTCTGAAGTCAAAGTGTCTTCGTTTACTGAGTAAACGATAGTCTTCAAGTCGTTACCTGCAGGAGCTGAAATCAATACACGCTTTGCACCAGCGTCAAGGTGAGCTTGTGACTTAGCCTTGCTAGTGTAGAAACCAGTACATTCAAGAACAAAGTCAACGCCATCGTTCTTAACCCAAGGAATGTTTTGAGCTTGTGGTTCTGCGTATACACGGTATTTCTTGCCGTCTACAACGATTGAGTCTTCAGTAGCTGAAACTTCGTGGTTGAAAGTACCATGAGTTGAGTCGTACTTAAGCAAGTGTGCCAAAAGTGCTGGAGTAGTCAAGTCGTTAATAGCAACAACTTCAATATCCTTTGACTTTTCGCCCAAGTCCATAATACGACGGAAAGCTAAACGACCGATACGACCGAAACCGTTAATACCAATTTTAACTGTCATAACCTAAAAGTCCTCCTTAAGAACTATAAAAACAACAATTTTATTTTAAACGAGAGTTATTCTCCTTTAAAATCGCTTCTGAGGCGCCCTCATCAGTAATCAACCAGGTTTGATGAGGCGCATTAGGCATATAAGCTTTGATTGCGTCCGCTTTTGAAGCTCCACAAGCGAAGGCAAATATGCGAGGTATTTTACTTAGATTTTCGAACTGCAATCCAACCTGGGTGATGCGGTCGACAATCCTTCCATCTTCACCGAAGAAACACCCGAAACATTCGGTGATTGCTTTTTTCTCCCGCAAGTCTGATAACTTAATCGAATCATAGCCTCTTCGCTTAGCCATTTCTTGAGCCAAACCAATACCATGAATCACCACATCGCTTTGCGAGATATCTTGTAGCAAATCAGCAATTGCCGGCTCTCTTATCAAAGAATTGTATGCCTGCTCTGAAACTTGCTCAGGTAAATATAGCGTTTTATATTCACCATGTGTTCGAGCAGCCATTTCCTGAACAATCGTATTACTTTGAGTTTTTACATTTTCGCCTAGGGCTCCCCGCCCTGGAACAAACTCCAACTCACGATTATTTGCCAAATTCTTTGAAAGATACCTAGCTGACTTAGCTAACGCCATGCCACCAAGAACTGTAATAATTGAATGACCTAATGGAAGCAATAAGTCCAAAGCAGAATTTAAAGCTTCCCCCATCTCCTGATAAACACGATCTTGAAAATCGCCATTACCCGGAACAATGATAGTTCGTTCAATATTTAACTTTCTCGCCAATTTCAATTCTGTTTCATCAGCATTAAACAATCTATCGACGAGAGGTGCAGCATCTTGTAGCACTTTCTTGCCCTTTTCGGTTAGAAACATGCCAAAGCTTTTGATTTCGATTAAACCGAGCTTCTTTAAATATTCAGTTTCAGTCCTCACTGTCCGCTCTGTCAACCCTAACCGTTGAGCAACTAACCTGCGTCCAATTGGAGCGCCATTTGCAACTTGCTCAAGGACAAGATATCTTTGTCGAACGATCTTTAAGACATCAGGTACCAGAGTCTCGAGCAAGGAAAAATCCGAGTTCATAAACTCCTCCCTCTCCGCTGGGACACTTTACGACCATGATCTTGCCGTATTTTGTCCCAGATCGCTTAAAAATATAAGAGAAACGCGGATCCATAGACTTTCTTAAATCCCATTTCTCACTCGACAATGTAAGTATAACAATCTCTATTTCGAAATTCAAGTGTATTTAGTGAATTATTTATAATCTCCTTTTTTACATGAAAAGCCTTTTATTTTATCCCTTTTTTTGATATAGTTGTTATGGTTCTGGGCCCTTAGTGTAATGGATCGCACGTAAGATTCCGGTTCTTAAAATCTGGGTTCGACTCCCAGGGGGCCCATATAATTATTTGATAAGTGTTGATTTTTCAATACTTATTTTTGTGTGGTACAACATGTAAAAAGCATTGTCGGTAATATGGCAATGCTTTTTACATTTTATCAAGCCTCTTCTTCCACGATGTATATTGGACGCTTCTTTACTTGCAGGTAGATTTTTCCAATATAGCGTCCAATTATTCCAATACATAGCAATTGGAGTCCACCAATTAGCAAAATAATGCTAACCAATGAAGCCCAGCCAAAAATGGCCGAGGTTGGATCAACGATATGTCTCACAATTACCCAAATAATCCCAGCAATTGCCAACAGTGAAGAAAAACTCCCTATTAATACAGCCAAGTTCAATGGAGCTAATGAAAAGTCTGCTATCCCATCAAAGGCATACTTAAACAGCTGCCAGGTATTCCAGCTAGTTTCACCTGCAACTCGCTTTACATTATGGTATTCCAAATATTTAGTACGAAAACCAACCCAAGAAAAAATCCCTTTAGAAAAGCGACTATATTCGCCTAAAGAAGTAACAGCATCTACCATTTGTCTCGTCATCATCCGATAGTCACGAACATTAGGCACGATTTGGGTTTCTGACAATTGATTGATTATTCGATAAAAACTTCTACTAAAAAAAGTTTTTATCTTATCTTCACCCACGCGATCAACTCGTTTAGCACCGACGCAATCCCATTCACCAGTCTCGAGCAAGGCCAACATCTGTTCTAATAGATCAGGTGGATCTTGTAAATCGGCATCCATCACGACTACAAAGTCGCCAGTAGCTGCTTTTAGCCCCGCCAACAAAGCTGCTTCTTTACCAAAGTTTCGAGAAAAAGAAACGTAATGAATCTTATCGCCAATCTGTTTGCGCAATTGCTTAATTTCCACCAAGGTTCGATCCTTTGAACCATCATTGATGAACCAGTACTCAGCTTCAATTTCTAAGCCAGCTACTACTTTTTCAACCGCTGGATAAAAAAACTTGATCGCTTCTTGTTCATTATAACAAGGTACAATAATTGAAAGTTTTTTCATGAGATTCCCTTTCTTTTAAACGTCACTTTCTTATTAATTAAAAATTGAAGTAGGACTGCAACTATCATTGAAATAATTTTTACCGCATATTTATCTTGATGCAAAATGGTCACAAAAATCCATAAACAAATCGTGGTAAATAGAGTGGTAATTTGTCCAACCAAAAAATATCCTACAAGTCTGAGCCAAAAGCGATCATAAACTTTAAAGGTCACGTAGCTATTCCACAGATAATTGTGAATTAAGGCAATACTGCTTGAAATGATATTCACGACTTCAATAGGCAAAACTTCAAGTCGTTGTACAAAATAAAAAATTCCCAAATCAACCAAAAAGCCAAGGATCCCAATGATACCATATTCGACTAATTGGATTAGATTTTCTTTTTTAGCTATTTTACTCATACCTATATTTTAACAAGTTTTAGCATAGTAAACAGCAACAAAAAAATCTAAGCATCAATAATCGATACTTAGATTTAAATCGTTATTACTTAATCTTACCTGAAGTTAATTCTGAGCGTTGGGCAAATTGAACATAGAGTTGTCCACCATCTACACCCATACCTTCAATTTCACGACGAGTATTGAAGTGGTAGCTCTTCACTGCAGTACCATTTTCTGTAACTTTGAAAATGTAATCATTGAAACCAATGAAGAAGTAACCATTGCCATAAGCAAAACCTTGAACTGGTGAGTTAGTAATAAAGTCGCCATTGGTTGCGCCAACTTGAGTTGGTACCCAAGTATCGCCAGAGAGGGTCAACTTCCAGTATTCGTATAAATGATGTCCACCATTGTGGAACAAGGCATACATCGTACCATCATCAGTGAAGGTAGCATTGTGAATGTAGCGATTATCAGCAATCTTAAAGATCCAGATCTTTTCAATTTGCATATCGCTCTTGCGAACTTGCAAGATTTCTTCTGACTTAGGACCATTCTTGTAGTTGTTGTCGTTAGCCATGACATAGATGTAGGAGCTTGACGAACCTAATGATTGACCATGCCCCATCTTAATGTAAGGACTAACCTTGATGTTTTGTGAGTAGGTCTTAAAACTGCTCCAGCTCATTGTCGTCAAGTTTTGGACTGCATACTTACTCTTGATTGCATTCAAATTGTATGAAACCAAGTGACCTCTTTGATCAGAGTTCTTGTTGTACATTGAAGTTACAAAAATGTTGTTGCGGATGGTCATCCCTTCTGGAATAACTCCGACTTGACCCATTTCATCCCCTGCTTTACCGTAATCCAAACTTACAAAGCGAGGTTCAAATGCGGGTACGCAAAGTTAAATCGCCACTCTTAAAGGTATTGCTAGTAGTTTCTGAACGATAGCCATGAGCTGCATTCCAGTTCCTTGATGAACCCTTGGAGCCACCGTTCCAAGTAGTGCTATTCTTGAAACCCTTCATTGCTGATTTTGAAGTACTGCCAGTTTGTCCAGGATGAACCGTTACGTTGACAGTCGCGCTAGCCTTGCCATAAGTATAGGTTACAGTTGCATTTGAAGAAACTGATTCTTGAGATACTTTAACTTTATCTGGGTTAACAGCAGTACCTTTACTATCGGTTGCATAGTTAATAGCATCACGCGTATTGAAACTATAGCTAGGGTTTTGTACCAGAGACACTTCCTTAGCAACTGAAATTTTGTTTCTAGCAAAGAAGTTTTGGCTTACCCAACCTACATGACGACCACTTACATAAATGTCCCAGAAGGTACCCTTCTTAGTTTTTTGATATTGCTTTGATTGAATTTGACCATATTTAAAGTACTTAGTCGATGTGAATTTTCCAGTAGGACCATTACCATTAACGGAATGGTAAATAGCATAATCCTTATCTCCCGCTACTTTAGTAACAGCTTTGCTATACGAGGTAGCTGCTACTTTATTTGTATTAGTATTAGCAAAAAGAGTTACTCCCGCAAGCATTGCACCAGCTAAAGCGACTGCTCGAAAACCTTACTTGTGCTTCATTTTTCTTCCTCCCAAAACTTACAATTAATTATGTTTACATTATATCACGAAAGCGATCACAAGTGCTGTAGATTAGAGTTTAATTAATCTGAGCGAATTGTAACCGTTTTTGGTATATAATAACTAAGTTAGTTAATTTATATTGTTATTTATAAGGGAGAAATTCTATGGTAGAAAATCAAGGCAATCCCAAAAAAATGATGTGGACTACTTTGGCAATGATGGCTTTCTCCACAGTATGGGGTTTTGGTAACGTAGTTAACGGCTATGTTTACTTCGACGGTACGAGAGTCATTTTTAGTTGGGTACTAATGTTCCTGTTATATTTTGTACCTTACGCTCTAATGGTAGGTGAATTAGGTGCCACTTTTAAAGAAGCAGAAGGTGGAGTTTCCTCTTGGGTTAATGCCACAATGGGGCCAAAGTGGGCATATTATGCTGGCTGGACTTATTGGGCTTGCCACGTGGTATATATTTCAAGTAAAGGTACCGGAGGTCTTCGTGCAATGTCATGGGGCATCTTCGGTAACACTTCGTGGTACGATGCCATTCCAACCGCATGGACGCAAGCGGCAACTTTAGTAATTTTCCTATTCTTCTGCTGGGTTGCTAGCCAGGGTATTCCAGTTTTAAAGAGTTTAACGACAATTGCTGGTACTTCAATGTTCATCATGTCAATCTTGTTTATCGTCATGATGTTCGCCGCTCCAGCAATTAATCCACATGCAAGTTACTATTCCTTCAATTTTAACTGGAAGAGTTTGTTGCCAACATTCAATGTGAAATACTTTACTTCACTTTCAATTTTGGTTTTTGCTGTTGGTGGGTGTGAAAAAATTTCGCCATACGTAAACAAGGTAAAAGATCCATCCAAGAACTTCCCTAAAGCAATGATGGCTTTGGCAATCATGGTTATGGTTTCAGCAATTTTGGGTACGTTTGCGATGGCGTTAATGTTCGATCCAAAAGTGGTCAACAATAATCTTAACGAATATATCTCAAATGGTGCTTACATGGCCTTCCAACGTTTAGGTGAATACTACCATGTGGGTGGATTATTCATGTACATTTACTCATGGTGTAACGTAATCGGTCAATTTTCAACATTAGTTTTGAGTATTGATGCTCCATTGCGTATTTTGCTTGGTAGTAAAGAAGCTAAGGAATTCATCCCATCAAAATTATTGAAGCTCAACAAAAATGGTGCTTACATTAATGGTATTTGGATGATCGTGATCCTATCAGGAAGCTTGATTCTCGCTCAAGCATTGTTGCCAAACGCTCAAGCAGTTATGGCTCAATTGGTTAAACTTAATTCTACAACAATGCCAATGCGTTACTTATGGGTATTTGCTGCTTATATCGCTTTGAGAAAACAACAAGAAAAATTTGTCACTTCATATCAAATGACTAAATCTCAAGGCTTAGCCTATCTAGCAGGAATCTGGTGCTTCCTAGTAACAGCTCTTTGCTGCATCTGGGGAATATACTCAACAGATCCTTTCACCTTCTTCTTGAACATTATCACTCCTATTATCCTAGTAGCATTAGGTTTGATTTTGCCTGCAATCAAGAAGCGAGAAGCACGTAACAATTAATCTAAAATTAAAAATTTTTACATTTTAAACCCCGAAAAGCCAAATTTGACTTTCGGGGTTTTATTATGTGTCTATAAAAAATAATCGCTTTAAGTTCCAGTACTCTGATACTTATTTAAGAACAATTTCCAAAGCTGATATATGATCACGAAAAATACTACACAAATTACTGGAATGACGAACAGCCAATACCATTCGTGATGCTGCGCTATTCGTTCCTGGGGAATCGATGCTATCCAGCCGATGGGAAAAATGAACGTCAGAATCCATTTTAAAGCTTGCGAATAGATTGACAATGGGTATTTGCTTAGCTCAAAGAAGTCAAAGGTTACTTCTGCTAAGTCGGACAGACCGTTTGAAAATAAGGACACGGTATTGCCCAACAAGGCTAGGCCCATAAAGATGAGCGAGGTAAACAATGAAATGAATATAAACATCACCGTTATGTACCATGGATAGCCCAATTGCACGTCTACGAATATAACCAGTATCAATGAAACCGCCAGGTCTCCCCATGAGTCTTCATCAGCTCGTTGATTGATCAGCTGAAACAAGGGATTGATCGGCTTTACCAGAATCGTATCCAGCGTCCCTTTATTGATGAATTCAGCTATATTCAGCGTATTGATGAAAAAACACCGGAAAATTGAAAAAGACAAGGTGGCCAGCGAATAAGTCAATATCAGTTCTTGGAAGCTGTAGCCCTTAATCGACGGCACGATATTAAACAGAAATCCTAGCGCTACGATATTCAAAATATTTTGGATTGCCATGCCAAAAATAGCGAAATAAAAGTCTAGATCGTAGACGGCCAAGGCTTTAAGGTTGACCTTTAAATACTCTCTTAGCAATTTTGCATATCTCATATTCTACCCTCCTTGAATTACAACCGACTTAACAGCCCTGTTAAAGAGGCCCAGGTAAATAAAATGAAAGACGACGATATAAAACAGCTGAATCAGCACGATCTTCGTAAACAAGTCAAGGCTAGGATTCTGAGACAATAGCCCTACTGCCCCAAACGAATATTGGAAAGGCAGAATATCCGACAAGGATCTAATAAAGCTGGGGTAATACTCCACTGGGAAGATGTTTCCCGATAGGATCAACAAGATAGCCGATTTAAAAGTGGCGATGCCCCAGATGCTGTAGGTATAAAAGGCAAAAGTTCCCAAAATCAGCTCGATTTCAAAATACAGCGTGTACGCCAAGGCAATCGCTACGCACACCATTAAGACGGACAAAACGGTTACTGCATGGGGAACCAACAAGAAATAGATGACGATTTCCACTAATCCAATTACCACAACCTTAGCCAAGGAGTACCCCAAGCCTTCCCAGAAGAACTTATTCTCCAGGCTAATCGGCTTCAACAAGCTTAAGGCCATGTCTCCAGATTTGATCTCATCGTTGAGCTCATAGCTGCTTTTTGGGAAAGCCATGCTCAAGAACTGCATCAAGACCAAGTAGCTGATGGTCTGCTTGAACTCAACTTCAGGCTTGTTTACTAAAACGGCCTTCCATAAAAAGAACTGAATGGTAATCGAGATTAGGATCGAGCCCAAGTAGAATACTAAGGCGTATCTAGAAGAGAATCCCTTTTTAAATCCCATGCTCATAAGCATTCCTCTAGCTTTCAAAGTTATCCCTTCTTTCTGCGGTTTGTTCAAGCAAGTACTCCAATTTCGATCGCTTGACTTCAATATGCTGGATGTCCAATTGGCCAGTGATCAAACTAAGCGTGTTCTTAACTTCATCGCTGGCGATATCAGCGACTTCGTAGCTGCTGTCTGAAACCTTTCGAATTTCAAGCTTGCCTTGAATTTTGCTTAGATCGTCTTGAGTAGTGAATTTTATAGTAGTTGGCGTATCTAGCTTTTCTACTTCTGCGATCGACTTGTCTAAAACCAATTTGCCCCGATTAAGAATGATTACCCGTGAACATACCTTTTCTACTTCTTCTAAATCGTGAGAGGTAAAGATGATCGTCTTATCGGTCAAAGTCTTCAAAAAGCTTACGATGCTGTTCTTGGTCACTACGTCCAGTCCAATCGTTGGCTCATCCAAGATAATTAGCTCTGGATCATGGATCAAGGCAGCGATAAATTCCGCCTTCATGCGTTGACCAAGACTTAGGGTTCTAACCGGTTGATACAGAAATTCAGCTGCATCCAGCAATTTAGTCAATCTAGCAAGCCGCTCTTCATAAACGTCAACGGGAATTCGATAAATCTCTCTATTCAGCTTGAAAGTATCAATCGGAGGTAAATCCCAGCGCAATTGGCTTCTTTGGCCAAAGACGATTCCTATGTGCATGGCATTTTTTTGCCTAAACTTGACTGGATCGCGATCGAAAGTCTTTACTTCTCCTCCCGTTGGCTGCAGGATGCCCAAGATCATTTTTATTAAAGTAGATTTTCCTGAGCCATTTAATCCCACCAAGCCGATGTGTTCGTTTTTTTCAATCGACAAGGTAATGTTATTAACCGCCGAGTAGTCGATGTATTCTTTTTTCAATAAGCCTTTAGACTTAATCTTCTTGTATTTTTTCGAGAGGCCATTAGTTTCAATAATCATTATCTTTTCCACTCCTCCACATTCCAAGTTATTGTTCCAGATACAGAGTTGAAATCAACATTCTGTATATCTGATGATATTAACCATGTCTCTTCTTTATTAAACAAAGAGATAGAAGAGACATATTTATTAGATAGATTTTTACTATATTCTACTGATCAATCGACTTACCCTTTATAAAGTGTCATATGCGACACTATTATTTATACTTACAAAAATTTTTTTGATGAAACCAATAAAATTTATGGTAAATTACTATTCATGACCTTCTCAATGACAATGATTTTTATATAAAAAAGTATTTTATAACCTACAGACACCCAAAAATTACTATTGTTCAATTACCACTATAATTTCCTTTTGTATACTTTTTTAACGAAGTCCTTTAGACCTATCTTATTCAAAAAATCTAATACCATTCGTGTATCTTCATATTCCTTATTAAGCAGATGATCATAATAATTACACATGATTAATGCAAAATAATTTTGCGGTTGTGGATCCATTTGTTTCAATTTAAGAAGGACAAACTGGATTATACTTTTGTCTTTACTTCGATGAGTAAATGCCATATTTAAATAATTTACCAAAATGGCATGAATCAATTCTCTATATTCCCTATTTTTTTGATCATACTTGTCTAGAATAGATTTTATTATTGTATTTACTTCATTAATTTCAAACAAACTCATTGCCATCGAAAATAAACGTAAATTATACTTATTCCAATTCTCCACCTCAAAAATAACCCTTTTTATTAGATTAACTTTATCACTAGGTAGCTCAGATACTGTATTTTTCAGATTAGATTCTAATAGTATTGTATGAGCCAGAAGTGTCCTTACTTCTCTAGTTTGATGTTCATTTTCGAGTTTGAGTTTTATATCCTTGATTGAATTTAAGTCATCTTTATAAAAACTTATTCTTAAACGATCTAAATAATATTCATATTTAACCAACTTTCTTTACTCTCAAGTGATTCAAAAAAATCTGAGGTTTTTATACCGTGTAAACTTAAAATCTCTTTCAAATCGCAGGCTTTTATTTCATATTCTCCTCGTTCAATTTTTGAATAATAAGATTTTGTCAATACATTACCTGCCATTTTTTCTTGGCTAAGTCCCAATTCTTCTCTTACTTTCTTCAACTCACTACCAATATTCATTATTATTCCTCAAATAAGCTGTTTTTATCTTTAATATTTAATATTGCTTTTAACATTGTCTGCTAAAAATGATAAAAGGAAGCACGTATTTTTTCAAGGAAAATACCTTTTTACAGGCGTTTTTTTATGGTTGATGGTAAACTAGATAGTAGATAAAAACTGAAAGCTGGTGAAATTTATGACAGAATTAAAGGCAGCCGACTTACTACATCAACATCAACTTAAAGCAACTAGGCCCAGACTTAAAATTCTTAACTACTTAATGGAGAATCACAATCATCCCACAGCCGATATGATTTACCGTGCACTTGTAGCTGAGGATGATCACTTAAATCGAGCTACGATCTATAATACTCTGAATTCTTTAATCGAAGTTGGGATCGTGATCGAAATCAAGAATGGCGATAATTCCAGTCATTATGATTTCTTTGTTGAACCTCACTTTCACATTATTTGCAAAAATTGTGGACGAATTGCTGATGTTTTCTACCCTAATTTTGATGAAATTGAAAACAAAATGCGTGAAAACGCAGAAGAACAAACAGGATATATTACTTCCAGTAGCCACTTGGAAATCTTCGGCATCTGTCCTAGTTGCCAAGCTAAACTAAAACATAAGAAAAATTTGTAGACAAAAAACGGCCCTCATGGGACCGTTTTTCTTGTTGTTTATCTTAACTTATTGCTTTCAAGCAATTCTGCACGCTGTGCTAAATTGATGTATAAGCGATCATTTGATACTGAAATACCTTCAATTTCTCTACCCGTTGTCACCGCATATGACTTTTGGAACTCTCCTGAACGACTAAGCTTTACCAAAAGATCATTGAAGGCAATATAGAAGTTTTGGTTCTTTGGATCATAAGTAAATCCTTGAACTGGTGAACCATCACCTACTAAAGTTCCTTTAGTGGCACCAACGATTTGTGGATACCAGTTGTCACCAGTACGGTTAAGTTCCCAATACTCGTAACGACTGCTTTGTGGATCATAGTATAATCCGTACATTTGGTAATCAGAAGTTATCACTGCATTTTGGAAGTAGCGTGGTGCATCTTGACTACCATTCCAGCATTTAATTGTCCAGATCTTGTTGATCAACATGTCGCTCTTACGAATTTGAATCAATTCTTCAGAATCGTTACTTAACTTTTCACTATGATCGTTTACTAATACATAAATATATTTGTCGGTTGCACCCATTGCTTGACCGTGACCAATTGGAATATATGGGCTTACCTTGATATTCTTAGCATAGTTAATAAAATCTTTTAGTGGCATAGTCAAAAGATTTTGAGTTTCAAATGGATCTGTTAATTCTTCCAAGTTGTAACCAACAATATGACCTTGAAGTAAGTTGGTGTGACTCAATAAACTAGTGTAAGCCCAGCCATTTGAAACAGTTACACCTTCTGGAATGTGACCAACACGGTTAATATTACCATCATCGGTATCTGTCTTAACACTCAATAAAACTGGTTGATACAATCTAGTAGTCAAGCTGAGATCTTCAGTCGTAAATGTATGTAATTTAGTTTCTGGTTGGTATTCTCTAGGACTAATATAGTTCAATGATGAACCATAGTGAGACTTCCAACTCTTAAGATCACTTACGCCATTTTGACCTTGAACAGCGTTAGCATCACCAATACCTTCACGAGTACTCTTTCTGACTGTAACTTTAACTGTTTCAGTGGTATCGCCGATGCTATATTTGATCTTGTAAGTCTTAGGGTCCGTACAACTAACGCTATCTCTTGAAACTGAGACTTCAGAATTATCAACTACTGTACCCGTTGCATCAGTGGCATAGCTAATTGCATCCCTACTATCAAACAACGCATTTTCATTTCTAACAAGTGAAACAGTCTTTGGTACGGCAATAGCATTGCGAGCAAAGTAATTTTGGTTTACCCATCCTACTGGACGACCATTAACATAGATAAACCAGTAAGTATATTTACTAGTCTTAATACTTTGAGTTGATTGAATATGACTATATCTGAAATCAATTCCATCAGCTACCTTGCCTTGGGGTTTACCTTTATTGATAACTTTCCAAACTTTATAGTTTTTATTGCCAGCAACTTTGGTCATTAAACTATAGCTAGTTAAGATATCACCTTTTTGTTTCTTAACACTATCTGTTGCATCAACTTCACCAGATTTGGCACTGGTATCTTTCTCATCAGCTGAAACATGGTAGTTAACATCGGCTAAAAAGCCTAAGCTAAGTGCTAGAGCTGAGCCAGCGACGAAAATGTTTTTAAGCTTCATGATATCCTCCTAAAACTCCTATTAATTATTCTTGTCATATTTACTATTGTAATATAAAAAAGTAACAAGAAAAATACAAATGCGATACATCTTAATTGACATTATGAAATGTTAGTGTTTTAATTAGCACTGTACTCATGAGAGTGCTAATTGTATTTTAGGAGGTAAATTATGCTTGTACCTACAGTTATTGAACAAACTGCTCGTGGCGAACGTGCATATGACATTTACTCACGGTTATTAAAAGACCGTATTATCATGCTTAGTGGCGAAATCAACGACCAAATGGCAAACTCAATTATTGCCCAATTACTATTCCTTGACGCACAAGATAACACTAAAGATATTTCACTTTACATCAATTCTCCTGGTGGTGTGATCACTTCAGGTTTAGCTATCATGGACACTATGAATTTCATTAAGTCAGATGTATCAACTATTGCTATTGGTATGGCTGCTTCAATGGCTTCAATTTTGTTGACTTCAGGTACTAAGGGCAAGAGATTTGCATTGCCAAATTCAACTGTTTTGATTCACCAACCATTAGGTGGAGCTCAAGGTCAACAAACTGATATTCAAATCGCTGCTGAAGAAATCTTGAAGAGTCGTAAGAAGTTGAACCAGATTTTACATGAAACTACTGGTCAACCAATTGAAAAGATTCTTAAGGATACTGAACGCGACAACTACATGACTGCTGAACAAGCTAAGGAATATGGCTTGATCGACGAAATCATGGTTAACAAGAAGAAGTAAGCTAAAACTATTTAAAAATGATTGATAACTGCGCTAAAACGCTGTTTATCAATCATTTTTTGTTTTTGCGATTAAATCAAAAACTCAAGAGCCACAACTATTCTATGATCTCTTGAGTTATCTATCTATTCTTCTGTCCGTAAATTAGCTGCAATTTCTTTCAATTTCTTAAACCGGTGATTTACTCCCGACTTTGAAATTGGTCCATCAGGAACTTGCATCGCTAATTCTTTTAGGGATAATTCTGGATGTTTTAGTCTAAATCTTGCTAAAGTAGCTAATTTTTCAGGTAAACTATCCAAACCCTGTTTTTTATCAATTAATTCAATATCTTCAATTTGCTTAGCTGCTGCTGAAGCCGTCTTTTTCAAGTTGGCCGTATCACAATTTACCAAGCGATTAACCGAATTGCGCATATCGCGCATAATTCGTAAATCTTCAAACGCCAGCATAGCATTCAATGCCCCAACAATATGTAAGAAATCGCCAATCTTTTCAGCTTCTTTGATATAAACAATATATCCACGTCTTCTACTTGTTGTTCGCGCATTTAAATAGAAGTATTTATTCATCAATTCTGCCAAGCCATCATTATGATCCTCATATGTTGAATAAATCTCCAAATGATAGCGACTGGTTTCTGGATTATTGACGCTACCTCCTGCTAAAAATGCGCCTCGTAAATATGACATTGCTCCTTCTCTTGAAGCCATAATTCGACTAGGAACGTGAGTTACAAAGCCTTCCTGGTCATCCCATATTTGCAGTTCTTCTAAAATTTCTTTTACATTACGTTGCAATCGAACCAAATATTGATTATTTTTCTTCAGTTTCATTTTTCTCGAAACAATCAATAATGGTTCAATTTTAAAGGCAACTTTAATTAACTTAAAAATTCTTCGAGCAATCGCTGGATTTTCTGTAGTAATATCCAAACTAAACTGGTGGTCATGCAAGTTCAGGACCCCATTCATCCGCAAGAAAGCTGCTAATTCGGCTTTGGCATGCTCAGGATGAAGTTCTAACGCTGTTAATTCTTTTTTTACATCACTTGCATAACTTGCCATTAATTTTCATCCAACCTTCTACGTGACATTGCTTCAAATGCCAAATTGATAATCTCTTTCCCGACTTTTTTACCATCGTGAAATACCAGTCCATGACGTTGATCAATGAAATCATCAGTTATCACACGACATTCCTGAGCCCTTAATCCCGCAAAATCATTTCTTACTGGCTCAAGATAGGCATCATAATCTTCAGGATGGAACTTGCTCATATCAATCTTGGCCCCATTTACTAAAGCAGTATTAATATAATGTCCACCTAAATGTTCATTGATTACGCGAACATGATCGGCATCACTAAAATGATCGGTTTCGCCTTGCTGAGTCATTATATTGCAGATGTAAATCACTTCTGCTTTAGTTTCTCTAACAGCTTGCCCTAAATTGCTAATCATTAAATTAGGTAAAATCGAAGTAAATAAACTTCCTGGTCCTAACACAACTGCATCAGCTTGCATAATTGTAGCTAAAACTGGCAGTACGGCTCTTGGCTCTTCGTCCGAGTCCGTATCAGTTACCCAAACCCGTTTAATTCGCTTATCTAAAGCCGTAATTTCAGTTTCTCCAGCTTGAATACTACCATCAACGAATTCTGCGTTTAATGTCAATGGTTCGTTGGAAGCTGGAAAGACATGACCATCAACATGCATCATTTTTGACAGAATTTGTACTGCTTCAAAAATATTTCCATGCATTTCATTCAAAGCTGCAATGACCAAATTTCCAATCGCATGTCCTGAAAAGAAAGAATCAGAAGAGTCAAAACGATATTGGAAAATTTCTTTTTCTTCTTGGGATAAGTCACTTAATGAGACAAGAACATTTCTAATATCACCAGGTGGAACTACGTTAATAAAGTTTCTAATTGAACCAGATGAGCCACCATCATCTGAAACAGTTACGATTGCCGTAATTTCAGCATTTTGATCTTTAAGGGCATTTAATACAACTGGTAAGCCGGTTCCTCCACCGATTACGACTACGCGTGGTCTTCTCCCCTTAATAACGCGAATAATTCGATTTTCACCATAAGCCACAGCCTACACCTACTTTCTGATATACCGACTAATCTCGCGGTGAGTAATATCTACCGGATAATCTTTGGCAAGATCTCTTGCCAATTGTTGGGCAATTGAAACACTCCGGTGTTGTCCACCCGTACATCCAATTGCAATAGTTAATTTTTCCTTACCTTCAGCAATATATCCTGGAATTGCCGTCTGTAATAATTCCAACAGCTTTTGGTAGAAAACATGAGTTTCATCTTTTTCCATTACATAGTCAAAAACTCGTTTATCCAATCCAGTAAAAGGACGCAATTCTGGAATATAGAATGGATTTGGCAAAAATCTTACATCCATTACGATATCTGCATCAATTGGCATCCCATATTTAAAACCAAATGACATTACCTCAATTGAGAATGGTTGACGTTCATGTTCACTAAAAGTCGATAACAATTTTTGTCTTAACTCTTTAGTCGACAAACTAGAAGTATCGATCAAGTAGTTTGACCGATTCTTAATCGGCGCCAAAATTCTTCTTTCTTCTTGAATGCCATCAAGCAAACGACCACTAGTAGCTAGTGGTGGCAAGCGCCGGGTTTCTTTGTAACGAGCAACTAAAGTATCATCAGAAGAATCCAAGAACACAATAACTGCCTGCACCTTACCATTATCTTCAAGAGAATTTACTTCATTCAACAAATCTTTGTAGAAGCTCTTAACTCGCAAATCGATAACGACCGCTACCTTTTGGAAATCGTTAGAATTAATCATTAAATCCCAAAAACTGCCCAATAAAGTAGGAGGCAAGTTGTCCACCACAAAATATCCCATATCTTCAAGTGCGTGAGCTGTAACTGTCTTACCTGCACCACTCATACCCGTAACAATAAGCAACTGCTTTTTCTCTTCCGTCATAAAAAAGCCTCCGTTTCAGAAATATTATATCATAGCCGGGTGTTTCATTTGGTGAAATTATCATCAAAAAAAGAATCAAACCAAGTTTGACTCAGTTTGATTCATTACCGATGCATCCAAGCAACTACAACTAGATTTACCCCAGTTACAATCAACCAGAATGCCACTAGCCATATTAAACTTAGAATCGCTAAAACCGGATTTAGTACTAGCATAAAAGCAATAATTAAACTCAAAATATTCATGATCAAATTAAAGATAAAGTAGGTGTTGGAAATAAATTTTAAGTGCCATGCAAACACAATTCCCACAATTGAATCAACCATGAACCAAGTTGCAAATAGAAATGCTAAAGTTAAGCCACCAAACTCATATGAGCCTAAGAACATTATCCCGACTAAAATATCTAGAATTCCGGCGACTAGAGCTGCCCAACTGTGCTGGAATAATAATCTAAATCTGAAATATCCAGCTAACCACACAACCCCTTGAACAATAGATAAAATTCCAAAAATCAAGACAAAAGCCTGCAGTCCTTTATCTGGATGTCTTAACAACAACAATCCGACAATTACCATTAAAATCCCTGAGATTAATGCACCCCAGTCAAAGCCGCCATTGTCGCGATTATAAGAAAAATTATACATAGTTAATAACCCCCTATATATATTCTACTATTTTTACCGCTCAGCTTCTTTAGTTAATTTAGTATCTCTTAATAGGATTGGTTTTAAGTACTTGCCAGTATAACTACCTTCAACCTTAACTAGTTCCTCTGGTGTACCTGTAGCCACGATTTGGCCACCACCTTCGCCACCTTCGGGACCTAAATCAATCAACCAATCTGCGCATTTAATCACATCAAGATTATGTTCAATAATTAATACCGTATTACCTTCATCAACTAGACGCTGTAAAACCGTCATTAATCGTTTGATATCTTCAGTGTGGAGCCCTGTCGTTGGTTCATCAAGAATATAAAAATTCTTGCCCGTAGATAGCTTTTGCAGTTCGGCTGCTAATTTCATTCTTTGAGCTTCTCCACCAGAAAGAGTGGTTGCAGGTTGTCCCAACTTGATATAACCTAAACCAACATCTACGATTGTCTGAAGCTTACGTTCGATTTTAGGAATATTTGAGAAAAATTTAGTAGCTTCATTGATAGTCATATCTAGAACTTGGGAAATATTCTTTTCCCGGTATGTTACTTCAAGCGTTTCTGAATTATAGCGATGGCCATGACATACCTCACAAGGAACATAAACATCAGGTAAGAAATTCATTTCGATCTTGATGATTCCATCACCATGGCAAGCCTCACAACGGCCTCCTTTAACATTGAAAGAAAACCGTGCCTTAGTATAGCCCCGCATTTTGGCTTCATTTGTTTGAGCAAATAAAGTTCTAATATCATCAAACACGCTAGTATATGTTGCTGGGTTACTTCTTGGCGTACGACCGATTGGACTTTGATCGATATCAATGATTTTTTCAATATTTTCGTAACCCGTAATCTTCTTAAACTTACCTGGTTTAGTTGAATTGTGATTTAATTTTTGCGCAAGTACCCGCTTTAAAATCATATTTACCAAAGTTGATTTTCCTGAACCAGAAACCCCTGTAACAACTACTAATTTTCCTAAAGGAAACGCAACATCAATATCCTTTAAATTGTTTTCACTTGCTCCCTTGATGGTGATCTTCTTACCATTCCCTTTGCGTCTTGTAAGAGGCACCGGAACAAATTTTTTACCAGATAGATACTGACCGGTCAATGATTTAGGGTTATTAGCTACTTCTTCAGGTGTACCAGCAGCCATTACCTCGCCACCATAAACTCCAGCACCTGGTCCCATATCAACCAAATAATCAGCTTGGCGCATAGTTTCATCATCATGCTCAACTACAATCAATGAATTGCCCAAATCACGCATTCGTTTTAATGAAGCAATTAACCGATCATTATCTCTTTGATGTAAACCAATCGAAGGTTCATCAAGAACATACATTACCCCAGAAAGATTTGAGCCAATTTGCGTTGCTAATCTAATACGTTGAGCTTCCCCACCAGAAAGGGTATTAGCCGATCGCGATAGAGTTAAATAATCAAGACCAACACTATTTAAGAACGATAGCCGGTCCCGTACTTCTTTTAAGATCGGTTTAGCAATCGCTGTCTTCTGTTCATTAAATTTTATTTCTTTGAAAAATTTTTCTGCCTTGCTGATAGGTAATTCAGAAGCTTCCGCAATGTCTTTGCCAGCAACTTTTACCGCTAATGCTTTTTCATTCAAACGCTTGCCGTGGCAGGTTGAACAAGTTAATTCTGTCATATATTTACCCATCACATCCCGCATGAATTGCGACATCGGATGATGATAACGACGATCAACATTATTCAACACGCCTTCAAATGCTTGCGTGGTATCATTTACACCAAAATCGCCATCTAAGTGGAAACTAATTTCCTTTTTTGCACCTCGCAAAATCATTTCCTTTTGACGGGCAGTCAACTTATTGAACGGCTTATCCATTGGGATCTTCAAGGCGGAACAAGCTTGTTCAAGCATTTGCGTATAATATTTTGAACCTTTCCAAGGTGCTAATGCTCCTTGAGCCAAGGTTAAAGTCTTATCAGGAACTACTAAATCTTCATCAACTGATAGTTTCATCCCTAATCCATCACAATCTGGGCAAGCACCAAATGGAGCATTAAATGAAAACAATCGTGGTTCCATTTCACCTACTGTGAAACCACAAAGAGGACAAGCATAATATTCTGAAAAGACTAATTTTTCACCACCAACAACATCGACATTCATATACCCATCAGCTAGACGCAATGCACTTTCAATAGAATCAAACAAACGTGACCGAATGCCAGCTTTTACAATCAAGCGATCAACGACAATATCAATCGAGTGGCGCTTATTCTTATCAAGATCAAACTCATCTGTTACTTCGTGCATTTCGCCATCAACGATCACCCGTACAAAACCAGATCGTTGTACTCGTTTAAAAACTTCTTTATGCTCTCCGCGCTTTTGACGAATGATTGGCGCCAAAACTTGAATCTTGCTTCGCTCAGGTAACGCCAAAATGATATCAGCCATCTGATCCACACTTTGACGTTCAATGATTGTCCCATCATTTGGACAAACAGGAACACCAACTCTAGCCCATAACAATCTTAGATAATCATTAATCTCGGTAACTGTTCCTACAGTAGAACGAGGATTATGTGAGGTGGTTTTTTGATCAATTGAAATTGCTGGATTTAAGCCATCAATTGAATCAACATCGGGCTTATCCATTTGACCCAAAAATTGTCTGGCATAACTTGATAACGACTGAACATATCTTCTTCTACCTTCAGCATATAAAGTATCGAAGGCTAGCGAACTTTTTCCTGAACCAGATAAGCCAGTAACGACTACCAGTTTATCCTTAGGAATCGTCAAATTAATATCCTTTAAATTATGTTCTCGTGCACCGCGAATGGTAATTTTATTATTTGCCATTGAAATCTTTACCTTTTTTCTTCTTTACAACTCTGCTTGAATTTTCTAATTCTATAATTGCATCCCGCAAGTTAGCAGCTTCTTCGAAATTCAACTTTTTAGCAGCTTCTTGCATTTGTTGTCTTAACGACTTAATCATGGTTTGCTTTTGTTTAGCTGTCAACTCATCAAAGTTAAGATCTGCAAAACTATCAGACTTCTTATCTTTATCATCTTTCGTAGCTTTAAGCGCCGAAATGGCATCTCTAACCGGCTTAATAATCGTCTTAGGAACAATACCATGTTCCTCATTGAACTTCATCTGAATGCTTCTTCTGCGGTTAGTTGCATCAATTGCTGCTTTCATTGAATCAGTCATATTATCAGCGTACATGATTACTTCACCATTAGCATTTCTAGCAGCACGACCCATGATTTGCACTAATGGCCGATATGCCCGTAAAAAGCCTTCTTTATCAGCATCAAGAATTGCCACTAAAGATACTTCTGGCACGTCGATTCCCTCTCGAAGTAGGTTAATACCAACCAGTACGTCAAATTTTCCTAATCGCAGATCTCTTAATATCTGCATTCGTTCTAACGTTTTAATATCCGAATGCAAATAACGCACCTTGATGCTAAGATCCTTCAAATAATCAGTCAAATCTTCTGCCATCTTTTTGGTAAGCGTAGTTACAAAGACTCGTTCATTGCGCTCTATTCGCAAATTAATCTCCGCAACCAAATCGTCGATCTGACCTTCAATTGGTCTAACCTCAATTTTAGGATCAAGCAAGCCAGTCGGACGAATTATCTGTTCTACTTTATGACTAGTTCGATTTAACTCATAATCACCGGGAGTTGCCGAAACATATAGAATTTGATTGACATGTTTTTCAAATTCTTCCAGCTTAAGTGGCCGGTTATCCAAAGCTGATGGCAAACGAAAGCCGTAATCAATCAAAGTTTGTTTACGATTTCGGTCTCCATTATACATTGCCCGTATTTCAGGCATAGTAGCATGAGATTCATCGATTAAAATCAAGAAGTCATCAGGGAAGAAATCTAGCAAGGTATACGGCGGTTCTCCAGCCTTTCTGCCTTCCATGTGACGAGAATAATTTTCTATTCCGCTGGTAAAACCTACTTCACCGATCATTTCCATATCGTAAGTAGTACGTTGTTTAATTCTTTGAGCCTCCAGCAATTTTCCCTCGCCTTCAAATTTCTTGACTTGAAGGTTCATTTCTTCTGAGATTGCAGCTAAAGCACGTTTAATTTGCTCATCATTGGTCATGAAGTGCGTGGCTGGGAAAAGTGAAATTGTTTCTCGCTCACCCAATACCTCTCCAGTTAATGAGTCGATTTCAACGATGCGATCAATTTCATCACCAAAAAATTCAATCCGATAAGCATGATTGGAATTTCCTGCAGGGAAGATTTCCACCACATCGCCACGAACACGAAACCGACCACGTTGAAAATCAATATCATTTCGATCATATTGAATATTGACCAAGTCTTTCAACAAAGTATTGCGCTCATATTCGTCACCTTCATGAATCGTTAAAACGCTTCTTGCATATTCTTTAGGATCACCCAAGCCGTAGATACATGATACTGATGCCACAACAATAACATCATTGCGTTCCATCAAAGCACTCGTAGCAGCATGTCGCAATTGATCAATTTCATCATTAATCGCTGAATCTTTTTCGATATAAGTATCAGATTGAGGTACATAAGCTTCCGGTTGATAATAATCATAGTAAGAAACAAAGTACTCAACTGCATTGTGGGGAAAGAAGTTCTTAAATTCTCCATAAAGCTGACCAACAAGAGTTTTATTATGAGAAATTACTAGTGTTGGCTTATTCAATTTGGCAATAGTATTGGCCATGGTAAAGGTTTTTCCAGTACCAGTAGCTCCTTCAAGGATCTGTTCCTTGTAACCCTTTTGAAAGCCAGAAACCAAGCTATCAATCGCTTCTTGTTGATCGCCAGCTGGCTTAAACTTCGAAACCAATTCAAACTTACGATTGTTTTGTCGTTTAATCATAGAACATCCCTTTATTTTAAAACCTATACTGTAAAAAAAGCTGGACTGGGAAGCCCAACTTTTGATGTATATATTTTACTACAGTCTAAGCACTAATAATAATTTTTTGCTTATTTAGTCAATGCTTCTAAGGCCTTTTGATAAGCTTGAGCTAATTGTTTAGCAGCTTGAATCGTTGGTTGGTTAACGCCAACATAAGCTTTGATTACTGGTTCGGTACCGGATGGTCTAAGAGCAACCCAAGTTTCATCAGCTAAGAAGTACTTCAAGACATTCGATTTAGGGAAGCCAGTTAAAGAAGTTTCAACACCATCCTTGGTCGTAGTTTGAAGTAAATAATCTTGGGTTTCCTCGACCTTAACACCATTGATTTCAGTTAGTCGTTCCTCACGCAATTTGGCCATTAATTGTGCCATCTTTGCTTGACCACCAATTCCCGGCATTTCATAAGCTTCGGTAATTTCATAGGCAACACCATATTTTTGCCAAATTTCTTTCAAGCCATCAAAGACGGTCTTACCTTTAGAGGCATAATAGGTTGCTACTTCGGCAAACATTAAGGCACCTTGCATAGCATCTTTATCGCGGGCAAAAGCCTTAAACAAGTACCCATAACTTTCTTCAAAGCCCATTAAGAACTTGCCATCATGGGCCTTATTCATTCGGTCAACTTCTTCACCGATATATTTAAATCCAGTTAAAACATACTTGGTTTTAATACCATATGCTTTAGCAATCTTGAATGGTAGAGCACTTGAAACTATTGAAGTTACTAGTTCATATTCATCGGTTAATTTACCACTTTCTTTAAGGTGAACTAATAAGTAGTTAGCCATCAAAGTTGCAATTTGGTTTCCTGTCAAAACTTGAAAAGTGCCATCTTCACGACGAACCGCTGCTCCCATTCGATCAGCATCGGGATCCGTTGCGATAATAACATTGGCATTTACTTCATTAGCCAATTTAAATCCAGGTTCAAAAACATCGCGAAACTCTGGATTTGGCTTCTTAGTAGTTGGAAACTCTGGATCGATAATTGCTTGACTAGGAACTGGCAATACATTGTCAAAACCGCCTTGACGGAATGCTCTTTCATAGAGCATTTTTCCTGTTCCATGAAGTGGCGTATAAATAATTTTTAGCTTGTCAGCATTGGCTTTAATCAATTCAGGATCAATTGTGACTTGTTGTAGTTCTTGTAAATATGCTTGATCTAAATCTTCACCAATCAATTTAAGAGTTCCATTGGCACATAACTCCTCGATGGGAGCAACTTTAATATTAAAAATATCAGTAACTTTTTGCGCATATGCAAATAATTTGTCAGCATTCTCAGGCGCCATCTGTGCCCCGTCTTCACCATATGCCTTATAACCGTTATATTGTTTAGCATTATGTGAAGCGGTAATGTTAATACCTGCAAACGTGTGTAAATAACGCACGGCAAAAGACAATTCAGGCGTTGGCCGTAAATCATCGAATAAATAAACTTGAATACCATGTGTTGCTAAAATTCTGGCAGCATGTTCCGCAAATTCGCGAGAATGATATCTTGAGTCAAAAGAAATCGCAACACCACGTTTTTTAGCAGTTTCGCCGTTTTCTTCGATTAATCGTGCCATCCCTTCTGTCACTTTGGCAATTGTAAAGAGGTTAATCCGATTAATACCTGGTTCAAGCCGACCTCTCATTCCAGCCGTACCAAAATTGATTTCTTGACCAAAAGCATCGGCAATCCATTTAGGATCTTGACCCAATGTCTCCAATTGTGCTCGTAAATAATCAGGTAAACGATCTGATTTTTTCCATTCTAAAAATAATTCTTCAGCGTTCATAAATGCCTCAACTTCTACATATTTTTATGTCTAATTTCAAAATTCCATCCCATTCGAATCAATAATCCCTAACAAATAAGTTAATCTATTTTGAACGGTAATACAAGGCATAAATAAAAAGTCTATCTCTTTTCAGAGATAGACCTATAATTAATCATTTAAGCTTTGAATATAATTGTAAGCTTCTTGTCCTGCAATACTACCATCACCAACAGCATTAGCAATTTGACGCAAATGCTTTGCACGAACATCTCCTAATGCAAAAATACCAGGTACGCTAGTATGCATTTGTTCGTCAGTAACAACCCAACCTTTTTCATCAAGAATTCCAAGACCCTTAAATGCATCTGATTGTGGCAAGATACCTACATAGATAAATACACCTGCTGCAGGAACTTCTTTTTCTTCACCAGTTTCTTTATCACGGTATTTAACTGCAGTAACTTTATTATCGTCACCAACGATTTCTTCAGTTTGAGCATTCCAAATGAATTTCATCTTTGGATTTGCAAAAGCACGTTTTTGCAAAATTGGTTGAGCACGAAGTTGATCGCGACGGTGAATTACAGTTACTGAGTTGGCCAATTGAGTTAGGTAAATTCCCTCTTCAATGGCTGAATCTCCACCACCGACAACTACTAAATCTTCGCCCTTAAAGAATGGTGCGTCACATACGGCACAGTATGAAACTCCGCGTCCTGAAAATTCTTCTTCACCAGGTACGCCGATCTTACGATGATCGGCTCCAGTGGCAATTACTAATGCAGGAGCAACAAAATCACCATTATCAGTCTTAACGATCTTCTTGTTGCCATCTAATTCGACACTTTGAACATCGCCATATTCAAATTCTGGTTCAAACTTCATCATTGTTTGATACATTTTTTCGCCTAGTTCTGGGCCTTTAACATCGACAAAACCAGGATAGTTGTCAACCGCATCGGTGTTATTCATTGCACCGCCGTAAGGTCCACGATCAAGTACCAAAACCTTCAAGTTTGCACGAGCTGCATAAACAGCTGCGGTCATCCCACCAGGACCTGCACCAATAATAATAACATCATACTCTTTTTGTTCTGTCATAGACTCACCTCATGTGTAACTTACTTTTTACAAGTATCATATCACATAATTTGAACTTTGCAATTTTTTTGCTTAGATGCGAATTTCAGGCTTTGGATCTCTACCCATCATTTCGCTAATTTCAGCATCAACATCACTGTTTTCATAAAGGACACGATAAATTGCTTCACTAATTGGCATATCAATGCCTTTTTCCTCGCATAATTCGTGAACTGCTTTAACAGTAGTAGCACCTTCAACAACTTGACCCATATTCTTCAAAACGTAATCAAGGCTCTTTCCTTCACCAATTTGCTTACCTGCACGCCAATTACGTGAATTCACTGAGGTACAAGTAACGATTAAGTCACCGATTCCGGATAAGCCACTAAAAGTCATTGGTTTAGCACCAAAGTAATTAACACCTAAACGAGTTATTTCCGCAAGTCCACGAGTCATTAAAGCTGCCTTGGCATTATCTTCGTAGTTCTTACCAACTAAAATTCCCGCAGCAATCGCGATTACGTTTTTAACTGCACCACCTACTTCTACACCAATTAAATCATCATTAGTGTAAAGACGTACATAACTATTTGAGAATAATTCTTGGACACGCTTAGCGTTTTCGCTGCTGGTTGATGCACATGAAATTGCAGTTAAGTCTTTTTGCGCCACATTTTCAGCATGACTCGGTCCTGAAATTGCAACGATTCTTTCTTCATGTTCAGGATAAATTTCTTCAGTCAAAATTTCTGAAATTAGCTTTTTGCTTCCTGGTTCAATTCCTTTAGTAGCAGTAACTAATAATGGAGTTTCACCAGTTTTATCCAAGACCTTTTTAACTTCTTTAGCAACGATTCTAATGGCAGCTGTTGGTAAGACAAACAACACTACTTCTGCACCCTTAAGTGCTTCTGCCAAATTATCAGTTGCATAAGCATTAGGATTAAGACTCCAATCCTTCATGTAATGCTTATTTGTATGTTCTTCATTAATTTCACGATTTACTTCAGGCTTGTTACCATAAAAAGTAACATCATTACCATTATCGGCTAACATTGAACCCAAAACTGAGCCCCAAGAACCATTCCCTAATACTGCAATCTTAGTCATTTCTTCTCTCAAACTTTCTATTTATCTAATTCCTATTTAAACTCTTGAATATGGGTATTTTAACCCACTACCTTCAAGATACCACTTTGGCTTCACTTTTACACGTCGATAGATCAGGATTCCAATTCCGGCAAAAAACAGTACCAATGATAATGCCTGAGACACGCGAATAAAGCCACCTATATAAAGGCTATCTGTTCGCAATCCTTCCACAAAGAAGCGCACGACAGCATACCAAATCACATAAAACAAGAATACTTCTCCTTGTTTGAAAAGTCCCTTTCGATGTCTTAATGACAAAATCAAAATCAATCCTAAAAGATTTAACACTGATTCATATAAAAAAGTTGGTTGATAGTAATGCCCATTAATATACATTTGATCAATAATGAATTTAGGCAAATGTAGGCTTTGCAAAAAGGCTAAACTGGTTACTCCACCATGAGCTTCTTGATTCATAAAATTGCCCCAACGTCCCAAAATTTGAGCCGCCATCACTCCTGGCGCAATAATATCAAGCATTAAAAATGGCGGTAACATCCTGCGATAGCAAAAGACTAGTAATACTACAAGTCCTGCCAGCAATCCACCATAGATCGCTATTCCACCTTGCCAAATTGCAATAATTTGATCCGGATGTTGCGAATAATAGCCCCACTCAAAAACTACATAGTAGATTCTTGCACCAACATAACCAAGTGGAACTGCCCACAACAATAAATCAATAAAATCATCGCTAATTATCTGTCGCTTTTTTCCTTCACTTATTGCCATCGTAGTAGCCAATATTATTGCAACTGCCATAATAACGCCATACCACTTAACTGATAAGCTTCCTAGCTGAAAAGCAATCGGGCTCAAAGCCAAACTAATCATTATTTTTTCTAATGCCCCTTTTCACTATCTTTCTTTGAATTATCAGCAATCAAGCTGGCCAAGTTTTCATCAAAGACCTTGCTGGCATCATAACCCATTTTCTTAGCTCTAAAGTTCATCGCTGCAACTTCAATAATAATTTCCAAGTTACGTCCAACCTTTACCGGAATCGTAACTTGTGGAACCTCTACATTACAGATTTCTCGTGTTGCTTCATCAAAGCCTAAACGATCATAGTTGGCATTTTTATCCCAGTTAACTAAATTGATTACTAATTGAATTTCAGCCCGTTGTTTTACTGCACCTGCACCAAACAAATTCATAATATCGATGATGCCAATTCCTCTAATCTCCATCAAGTGCTTTAGAATTTTAGGAGCCTCACCAACTACCGTTTCATGATTCTTTTGATAGACATCAACTCGGTCATCCGCAATTAAACGATTGCCCCGCTGAACTAATCCAAGAGCTGTTTCAGATTTTCCAACTCCTGAGGCACCAACAATTAATACCCCCATACCCTTGATTTCAACAAGAACTCCATGAATACTGGTTCTTTCAGCTAAACGTTGACGCAAATAGTCTGTCAAAATACTCGATAAATACGTAGTAGATTCGCCAGAAATCAGAATGGGAATATGTCTCTTCTCTGCTTCATGTTTCAATTCTTCTGGAATAGGCAATTCTCGTGAAATTAGAAAACAGGGAGTTTCGTCAGTACACATTTTCTTAAATACAGTTTTTCGACTATCATGATCAAGACGAGCTGCATAAGAAATTTCAGTTCTACCCAATAATTGAATTCGTTGCTTAGGATAAAAATCAAAATAGCCAGTTAACTCAAGCCCTGGACGGTAAACATCGCTGACCGTAATCTTCTTATCCTCCACATATTGCTTACCCTGGTAAACGTGAATTACACTCAAATCATCAATTAACTTGCTTAAACTTACAGTTTCAGCCATTTTTGTAACCTCTAATTATTATCATCTACATCTTTGGTTGTGACATCACGAGCTTCTTTTCTACCAGAAGAGGGAAAATCCTCATCTTTAGGTTTTTGCCAATAGAAATTCAACTCTTTGTTAGTTTTCTTACCAGTAAGCTTGTAGTATAACCAAATAATTACAACCGCTACGACAGCAACTGGAATTAAAAAAATCAAGAACTTAAAAACTGCTAGTAAGATTGCCAACACAATCACTGCAATAGCAACTAAAATAATAATTTCAACCAATGTCATTTTTTCACCTATTCAGGATTTTCCTGACTTAATAACCATTGTAAATAAGCATAAATAAATGGCTGTAATTTCCCATCCATTACGCCACTAGTATCAGCAGTTTCATAACCTGTGCGCAAATCTTTGACCATATTGTATGGATGAAAAACATAAGAACGAATTTGCGAGCCCCAACCATTTTCTTTTTGTTCTCCCTTTAAGGCCATTTTTTCTTGGCGCTTCTTTTCTTCTTCTAGGTGGAACAATTTAGCCTTCAGTTCATTCATCGCCATTTCACGGTTTTGTAACTGTGATCTTTGGGCTTGTGAGGTGGTTACAATTCCCGTTGGTAAGTGGGTAATTCTTACCGCACTAGAAGTTTTGTTAATATGCTGACCACCAGCACCACTAGAACGATATACATCAATTCGTAAATCTTTAGGATCGATATCAATTTTGATGCTATCATCAACCTCAGGAATTACTTCTACCGAAGCAAATGATGTATGTCGCCGTTTCGCAGCATCGAAAGGAGAGATTCTGACTAATCGGTGAATACCATGTTCAGATTTCAGCATGCCGTAAGCATTTCTACCTACAATTCTTACACTCACACTCTTCAATCCAGCTTCATCGCCGGCTTCATAATCATTAATTTCAAATTTAAAGCCATCACTTTCGCAATATCTTTGGTACATCCTCAGCAACATTTGACCCCAATCCATTGCTTCTGTTCCACCAGCCCCTGGATGGATTTCCATCAAGGCATTATGAGCATCATATTCGCCAGATAAAAGTAAATCAAGTTCATAGTTCTTGAATTTTTCTTGTAGATCATCCAAATTGTCAGAAATTTCTTGCTGTAATTCTGGATCTGGATCTTCTTTGATTAATTCTAAGGCAGTGCGCACGTCATCAAAGCTATCTGAAAGCTCGACTAATGAATCCCGCTTTTCTTTTAAAATATTAGTTTCGCCAATTAATTTTTGGGCATTTTCTTGATCATTCCAAAAGTCAGGCTCTGCCATTTTTTGCTCGTTGATGGCAATGCTCTCATTAATTGAATCTAAGTCAAAGAGACCTCCTGAAATGATTTAATCTTTTTTGGAGTTCATCTAACACATTTTGGATTTCACTAATTTCCATTTATTAATATCCTTCCTAGTAAAAAAGGAGAAAGTCTAGGACTTTCTCCTCTATTATTAACGACTTAAGTTCCTTCTGATTTCCGCCATCATGAATAAACGAGTAACATCAAATTCAATATTTGAAATCATTTCTTCAAACATGCGATAACCAGATTCTTGGTATTCAACCAAAGGATTAAGCTGTCCATAGCCTCTAAGTCCAATAGATTGACGGAGTTGATCCATCGCATCAATATGATCAGTCCAGCGATCATCTACTACCCGCAAGATAACAACTTTTTCAAATTCAAGCATTTGATCATCATCGCCAAGTGCTTCTTTCTTTTCTTTAAAGTTCTCAGCTACAATGTCATAAAGTTTTTGCTTCAATTGATCAACAGTAATTGTCTTGTAGTCAATCTTTTCTGCTGTTTCTTCAGCGGCTAGACTAGAAACGATGAAATCACGTAATGAATCCAAACGCCAATCCTTCCGATCACCTTGAGTAAACATATCAACTTGGTGATCAATTGTCCGATGAATCATTGGAATCAAAATATATTCCAATGAGTGATCTTCTTCAATTACTTTCATTCTTTCGCTATAGATGATTTCACGTTGGATTCTCATAACATCGTCGTATTGCAAGGTTTGCTTACGAGTATCGTAGTTGTTACCTTCGACACGCTTTTGAGCAGATTCCACTTGGCGGGTAATTAAGCGACTTTCAATCACCTTATCTTCATCATTGTCTGATAAACGATCTAGGAAATTCTTTACTCGATCACCACCAAAACGTTTCATCAAGTCATCTTCAAGTGAAAGATAGAATCTAGTATAACCAGGGTCTCCCTGACGACCTGAACGTCCACGAAGCTGATTATCAATTCTTCTTGATTCGTGACGTTCAGTACCAATAACAGCTAATCCACCTAATTCTTTTACACCAGGCCCCAACTTAATATCAGTACCACGACCAGCCATGTTAGTAGCGATCGTTACGGCACCACGTTGACCAGCATTCATAATAATTTGGGCTTCTTTAGCGTGGTTTTTCGCATTCAAAACTGCATGAGGGATTCCTTCACGGTCAAGCATCTTACTCAATCTTTCGGAACTTTCGATCGCTACAGTACCAACCAATACCGGTTGCCCCTTGGCATGGCGAGCCTTAATTTCTTTAACTACTGCTTCAAACTTAGAATCTAAAGTTGGGTACAAAAGATCCGGCATATCTTTTCTAGCAATTGGACGGTTCGTAGGAATCGTAATAACTTGCATATTGTAGATTTCACGGAATTCTTCTTCTTCAGTCTTAGCAGTACCAGTCATACCTGAAAGCTTCTTGTACATTCTGAAGAAATTCTGGTAAGTAATAGTTGCTTGAGTCTTTGATTCTTCCTGAATCTTTACTCCTTCTTTAGCTTCAATTGCTTGGTGCAAACCGTCTGAATAACGACGACCTTCCATTACACGACCTGTAAAGGAATCAACGATCATAACTTCGCCGTCTTGAACCACATAATCAATATCCTTCAACATGATGTAGTTGGCTCTCAAGGCTTGATCAATATGGTGCACCAACTTTTGGTTTTCAACATCGTAAAGGTTGCGTAAACCAAAGTGTTCAGTAGCCTTCTTAATACCAGTCCTAGTTAAAGAAATGGTCTTGGTTGGCCAGTCAATCTTGTAGTCACCATAATCCTTATCATCGTCAGCATCATCATCACTCTTGTCTTCAGTCAAAGTCTTAACAAAACGATCTGCTCTAATGTAGTCGCTATTAGCTTGTTCTGCTTGACCTGAAATGATCAAAGGAGTTCTAGCTTCATCGATCAAAATTGAGTCAGTTTCATCGATAATTGCATAGTTTAATTGGCGTTGTACCATTTGTTCCTTGTAGACAACCATGTTATCACGCAAGTAATCGAAACCTAACTCTGAGTTAGTTGAGTACGTAACGTCACAATTATAAGCTTCACGCTTTTCATCGGCTGACATTGAATTGAGGTTCAAACCAACAGTCAATCCTAACCAACGATATAGTTGCCCCATTTCGCTTTCGTCACGACTTGAAAGATATTCGTTAACCGTAACAACGTGTACACCCTTACCTTCCAAAGCATTCAAATATACCGGCATAGTTGCAGTCAAAGTCTTACCTTCACCAGTCATCATTTCGGCGATGTTACCAAAGTGTAAGGCAATACCACCCAAGATCTGAACGTGGAATGGGTATAAACCTAAGACACGTTTAGCACCTTCCCGGGCAACTGCAAAAGCTTCTGGTAAAAGATCATCTAGGGTTTCGCCATCATTCAAACGAGCACGAAATTCTGGAGTCTTAGCTTGCAATTGATCGTCAGATAACTTTGCCATTTCATCTGCATATGATTCAACCTTATCTGCGATCTTTTCAAATTTTTTGAGTTCTCTTTTATCTGCGTTATAAAGTTTTTTGATAATGTTTACCATTAAATCGGTCCTTATATGTTGAAAGTCTAAAAATACAGAATAATTTTACCATGATTATCGAAAAATTTAAAATTATTCATAACAAAAGCCTCGCACAAAATGCACGAGGCCATTATTAGCCAATAATTTCAAGCTTTATTCATTAGTTTCAATCAAGCCATAGCGTCCATCATTTCTGCGGTAAACTACGCTTGTACCATTAGTTTCAGCATCTTGGAAGACAAAGAAATCATGTCCCAACATGTCCATTTGCAAAATTGCTTCTTCTGGTTCCATTGGTTTCAAACTAACACGCTTGTTACGTACAATATCAAATTCACCAGTCTTCTTTTCTTCTTCAGCAGGTGTTTCTACGAAGAAGTCTTGAAGACCCTTTTCACGACTCTTACGGTTTACGCGAGTCTTGTATTTTCTAATTTGGCGTTCAAGCTTTTCGGAGACGAAATCAATACTACGATACATATCGTCCGTGGTTTCTTCAGCTCTTAATACTAAGTATGGTAATGGGATAGTTACCTCAACTTTAGCCGAGTGATCACGATAAACCTTCAAGTTTACATGGGCGATAACATCTTGACTTAATTCAAAATATTTCTCCAACTTCTTCAAACGTTTATCAACATAACTTCTTAAAGCATCTGTAACTTCGATATTTTCTCCACGAACATTGTACTTTAACATATAAGATTCTCCTTTCACTGCAATGCAGTTTTTCTTTACACCTTTATTATACCAGAAATTGAAAGCGTTTAATAATATATCTATCGACAAATTGAAAAGCTTTCAATTGTTACATTCGGATTTTCTAATAAAAGGCTATCACGCGCATGGTATAAGGTTCTTCCTGTTGTATAAATATCATCTAATAATAGTATTTTATTATTTTTATGTATCTCAATATGGTGTTGGTTACGATAAGTAGTATCAACATAAAACATTTGTGGCGTATTAAGACGTTCTGCTTTATTCTTTTCTCCTTGTGCAGACGATCCTGACAACTTCTTAAGTAGTGGCGTCAATGGAACTAATTCCTGATAAATTGCGGTAATCGTATCAAAACCACGTTTTTTTAGGTGCTCAGGTGAACTAGGAATTGGAATATAAAAATCATAGTCTATCTTCATCAGTTGCTTACTACATAATTCTCGCAAAACACCATAAAGCATATAATCTCCATACCGTTTATATTGTACCATCAAGTCATGAAATTCTTGATTATAGCGATAAAGACTATGATGATGCAATAATTGCTGATCATATTGTTTTTGCCAGATTTTGCAATCCTGACAGATACCTGCTTCAGACAAATTCTTTGAACATACCATACACCTGATAGCCGATAATTTTTCAAATTTCGCCCAGCAATGTGGGCATAAATTTTCTTTGCGTTTGCCCTTAAAAACAAATAACTCAGCTAAATTAAGCTCGGGCAAAAACAATTGCCCACACAATAAGCATTCTCTCATTGATTCATCTCTTTAATCTGTTTCATCGCAGCTTTTAGTTGCTTTGTATATCGGTGATAGCAATATAACACTCTACCATTACGATCATTTTTGTCACGACCTACTCTTCCGGCAATTTGTACTAAACTAGCTGTCGTGTAAATCGGATCATCAGCTGCAATAATAATCACCCATACATGTCTAAAAGTTACTCCACGTTCTAAGATAGTTGTTGTAACCAAAACTTTTGTTTTGCCCTCACGAAAATTTTGAACTTTATCAAGCCTTCGCTTATCTGTTGCATGCACGCCTGCAACTGTTTGATTATCTGAACAAAGTTTTTTCACTTCTTTGACATATGTATCAATCTCTGAAATTCTTGGTACAAACAACAAAAGTGGATGACCGGTAGCAATAATTTTTCGAATTTCTTTTTGCAAATTTTGATTTAGTTGACCTTTTTGGTTAATAAACGGTTTTAAAAATAATTTCTGCTCTGGTACTGGTAACAATCCTCCATGGAAACGTCGTTTTAATGTCAATTTACACAATTTATTTTGCTTGACTTGTTCCAATAAATCTGCTGTAGGCGTAGCCGTTAAAAACACTTTTCTCCCCGTCACCTTCACAGAATTTAAAGCTCCAAAATGCAATTGCGGGTCGTTGACGTAAGGAAAAGAGTCAACCTCATCGATTACCAATAAATCGAAAGCATGATAAAATTTCAGTAATTGATGCGTTGTGCAAATCGTCAGTTGCTCTAGGCCTGGGTCGGAATATTCTCGTCCATGATATTTGCCGATCGTCATCTTCACAAAAGCTTCACTTAAACGTGGGTAAAGCTCATTCACTACATCTATTCTTGGTGTAGCAATACATGCACGTTTCCCTTGAGCCAAACATTGCGCTAGTAACGGAAATAGCATCTCTGTTTTCCCAGCCCCAGTAACTGCATGAACTAGTGAATCAATCCCAGTAAGATAGTTTTTTACTAAGCAATTTGAAATTTTAGCTTGTTCAGGTGTCAATTCCCCGTGCCAAGTTAATCCTCCATCACTCACTTGAGGAAATTCGATATTTTGGTCATATCTAACAAGCACCTCACCTTCAGTGATCCTTCCAAGTCCAATACAAGTTCGACAGTACCGCTGACCGCTTGGCAATTTAGTTTGGACAATATTACCACAACGATTACAGTGATCAGCTTGAATGCCTGGAATTATCGTTAATTCAGAATTTTCAGATATACTAGTACTTGCTTGGGGCCATTGCCGACCAATTAGTTTCTCTGATATTTTCATTTTTTACCCCCCTATTATATAAATACGCAAAAAAGGAATAAATTTATGTCAAAAGAAGAAAATTTTTTAACCATTAAAGAAACCGGAATTCACGAAATTGTGATCAAAAAAAGTCGTTTTATTACTAATATAGCTAGAACGAGTACAGTTGAAGAAGCTGAAAATTTTATTCAAGAAATGCAAAAAAAGTATCGCGATGCAACTCACAATACTTTTGCTTATACTGTTGGTTTACATGATGAACACGTCAAGGGAAGCGATAATGGCGAACCATCTGGAACTGCTGGTATCCCCGAATTAAAAGCGTTGCAACTCATGAATTTAAAAAATGTAACTGCGGTCGTCACACGTTATTTTGGAGGCATCAAATTAGGTGCAGGAGGTTTAATTCGTGCCTATTCAAACAGCGTCACAGAAGCTGTACAACACATTGGAGTAATCAAGCGTGTACTGCAACAAGAAATTATCTTTCATATTCCCTACAATCGCTTTGATGAAGTTGATCATTTTCTAAAATCTAAGAATATTTTTGTAGCAAATGTTGAATATGGTGTGGACATTGAAATTCATCTATTTTTGGATGAAGAAGCTGTTCCACAATGCAAGCAAGATCTCATCGAGCTTTTAAACGGCAAAGTTGAATTTATTCAAGGTATTAAACGCTATAACGAAATACCGGTTACTGCTACTAATTATCATGAGCAATAAAAAAGGCCAATGACCTACTGTTTACTTGTAGGATCATTGGCTTTTGTATTGCCTTTAGTTCTTAATTGTTCTGGTTTTTTATCGCCCAAATGCCATACTTCAACTTTAGGATCTTCAACGCTTCGAGAATTAATAATTTTCTGCAATAAATGCATTAACGGTTTATATTTTTCTCCAAGCAAGCCAATTGATTCCACAAAGAGTTCCAAGGCAAAAATTAAGGCAAAGATCAATGGCCAAGTCCCCCATGCTGGTGACGACAGAAACAGAAGAGAAATGAATGAAAAAATCAATGACAAGGCATAGATCGTTAATACTGTCTGGCGGTGGGACAAGCCCATACGCATCAATTGGTGATGCAAGTGGTGCTTATCTGCTTGAGAAACAGGATGCCGATTAAGCTTTCGCCGAATCATCGCATACACAGTATCTGTGATTGGCACTCCTAAAATTACAATTGGCACCAAAAGCGAAATAAAAGTTACGTTTTTTAACCCTTTTAGCGACAAAACTGCAATCATAAAGCCGATAAAGAGAGCTCCGGTGTCACCCAAGAAGATTTTAGCAGGATGAAAATTATAAGGTAAAAAGCCAATTAAACACGCTGCTAGCATAAAACAAGCAATTGGCACATATAGTTGATGCGTATGCAAGAAAAAGTAGCCTACGATCCCCATTGTAGTAAGGGAAATCATTGAGACTCCATCTGCTAAACCGTCTAGCCCATCGATCAAATTTACCGCATTGGTAAGTGCTAGAATCCAAAATATCGTGATTGGCATACTCCACCAACCCAAATTAATCTCATGATCAACAAAAGGTAAATTCAAGACATTCATCCTGATGCCACCTAAAAAATAAATTACTAAGGCAGCAACAAAAATACCAAACATTTTTTGTTTAGGATTTAATTCTAAAATATCATCAATTAATCCAGTCAAAACAATAATGCTTGAAGCTAATAAGATTGAAAATAATTCATGTGTTGGAAATTGTTCCCGCAAAAGAACAAAAGCACCGATATTATAAGTCACAAAAATACCGAGTCCACCGATTGTTGGCATCGGTTTTTTATTTACTCTTCTTGCATTAGGATTATCCACGGCTCCTAAAACGAAAGCCAATCGACGAATAAACGGTGTTATTGCCGCTTGAATAATTACCAAGAAAAATAAATCAACAATAATTTTAAACATTTTTGACTACTTTCTTTTTGAGTTATTCATTAATTATACAAGGTCAGTTCGATTACAATCAAGCAGTCACAAAAAAAGAACTGAAAAGCTTAATCGCTTGTTCAGTTCTTTCTCTTACTTAGCAATCGCAACTACTCGTTTTTCACGAATTACTGTTATCTTGATATTTCCAGGATAATCTAGTTCTTTTTCAACTTGATTCCTAATGTCATGCGCAAGAATGGTAATTCGTTCATCAGAAATTTTGCTTGGTTCAACCATTACGCGAACTTCTCTACCAGCTTGAATAGCGTAAGCTTGTTCAACGCCTGGATAGCTCATAGCAATTCTTTCCAACTCAGTTAAACGACGAATATAGTTTTCTAAGCTTTCACTTCGAGCACCTGGACGAGCAGAAGAAATCGTATCTGCCGCCACAACAAGGTCTGCAATAAAAGTCAACTTAGGAACATCTCCATGGTGAGATGCAATTGCATTAATCACGGTCTCCGATTCATGATATTTGCGGGCTAATTCGACACCGATTTCTACGTGTGAGCCTTCAATATCATGGTCAATGGCCTTTCCAATATCGTGTAATAATCCCGCACGAACCGCTAGTTTTTCATCTAGACCAAGTTCTGCTGCCATTGTACCAGCTAATTTGCCTACTTCAATCGAATGAGCCAAAACATTTTGACCATAAGATGTACGGTACTTTAGACGACCTAAGGTCTTAACTAATTCAGGATTCATCCGGTGAATTCCCAAATCCATCAGAGCACTTTCTCCTGCCTCATAAATGTCGTCATTAACTTCCTTACGAGCTTTATCAACCATTTCTTCAATCCTTGCAGGATGAATTCTACCATCTTTGATTAGGCGCTCCATTGCTCTTCTCGCAATCTCACGTCTAATCGGGTCAAAGCCACTCAATGTGACTACTTTTGGTGTGTCATCAATAATTAAATCAACTCCGGTTAATGCCTCAAAAGAACGAATATTTCGACCTTCACGACCGATAATTCTTCCCTTCATTTCTTCGTTAGGTAAATCAACCACTGAAACAGTTGTCTCAGCTACCGTATCGGCAGCACTACTTTGAATAGCATCCACCAATATTTTATGTGCGAAATGATCAGCTTTAGCCTGCATTTCTTCATTACTGTTACGAATCAATTCAGCTCGTTCTTTAACAAGTTCATCAGCCAAATTATCTAAGACCAATTTTTTAGCCTGCTCTTTTGTAAGTTCGGCAACTTCAAACAATTTCTGTTTCCGTTGGTCAATTAAATCATCGGCTTCATTGATTTTTTCATCTAAACTAGCTTGCTGGCGTTTCAATTGGTCAGCCTTTAGTGAAAGTTCATTTTCTGCATCAGCTAACAAGGACTTTTTATGCTCTAGAGTATCTTCTCTTTGTTGAAGTAAATTTGCTTGACGAGAAATTTCATCTCGCTTTTGACTTAAATTGGCTTCAACTGTTTGTTTATAATTATGAATTTCTTCTTGAGCTTCAAGAATCTTTTCTTTTTTAGTATTCTCAGCACCCTGTTTAATTGCTTCGGCAGCTTGCTGTTGTGCGCTAACCTCTGCCTTAGCGGCAGCTAATTGTGCTTGCGCATCTGCCAAAATATGGTCAGCATCTTTCTGAGCATTGCTTGCCTTCTTCTCCCAAGAAGACTTGCGATACACATAACCAATGCCAACTCCCACTAATAATGAAACTATAGCTGCTACGGCGGGAATCAAAATATTATTTATCATGATTACTATCGCCTTTTTTTAGAATTATTCACACAGACTTTATGATAAAGAACATCACGCTCTATGTCAATCAAACAGAAAAACCTTGGACTCAAAGTCCAAGGTCAAGATCTATTTCTTTGATATTATTTATCCTTACTGGCACTATCTTTTTCAGTTGTGCTTGCTTTTTCATCAGCTGGTTTAGCTTCAACTTTTTGTTCAGTTAAGTCATCACTGATGCCATATGCTTCACGAACTTGTTTTTCAATATCAGCATAAAGATCTTTGTGTTCTTCAAGGTAGGTCTTGGCATTTTCACGTCCTTGACCAATTCGATCTTGTTTGTATGAATACCACGAACCTGACTTATCAATAATGTCTTTTTCAACCGCCATGTCGAGTAATTCACCACTTTGGGAAATACCTTTCCCATACATAATATCAACTTCAGCAACTTTGAATGGTGGAGCAACTTTGTTCTTAACAACCTTAATTTTTACGCGATTTCCGACTAATTCGGTTGATTGCTTAATTGATTCTGATCTTCTAACTTCAAGACGAATCGTTGAATAGAACTTAAGGGCACGACCACCAGGCGTAGTTTCTGGATTACCAAAGATAATTCCAACCTTTTCACGAATCTGGTTGATAAAAATTGCAATTGTCTTGGTCTTATTGATATTACCAGATAATTTACGCAAAGCCTGACTCATTAAACGAGCTTGTAGCCCAACATGAGAATCACCCATTTCGCCATCAATTTCAGCCTTAGGAACTAAAGCCGCAACTGAGTCGACTACTAAGATATCAATTGCACCACTAGTAATCAGAGTATCAGCAATTTGCAAGCCTTCTTCACCCGTATTTGGTTGTGACAAAATCAAAGAGTCAATATCTACTCCCAAAGCTTTTGCATAGTCAGGATCCATCGCATTTTCAGCATCGATATAAGCTGCAGTACCACCACGCTTTTGTACTTCAGCTACAGCATGAAGAGCAACTGTAGTCTTACCTGAAGATTCAGGACCATAAATTTCAATAATTCTTCCTCGTGGATAACCACCTACACCTAAAGCGGCATCTAAAGCAAGAGATCCAGTAGGAACCGTTGAAATCTTAGTATCGGCCTTTTCACCTAGTCGCATAACCGCACCTTTACCGAAGTCTTTTTCGATCTTCTTAAGCGCTTTATCTAGAGCAGCCTGTTTTGCTTGCTCATCATTATTAGTATTAGCCACCGATAAACCTCCTTTTTATATTACTTAATAATTATACGTTTAATTTTATTAGGTTGGCAATAATTTGCTTGATGCAAAAAATTCCCCCTAATATATAAATACGCAAAAAGTCATAAAATCTATTTTACAAAAATATTACATAATTTTATTGCCAACAAAAAAGTCACCTTTCCCAACGAAAGATGACCTAAGTGAAGATTCTACATTGAACCTTTAAATACGCTCCATGAACCACGGAAGTAATCGTAACCTGAATATACTGCAAAAATCAAAGCTACGTATAAAAGAATTGTTCCAATCTTAAATGGATCGCCAACTAATAGTAAAATAATTGCTAGCATTTGGGCGGTAGTCTTAATCTTACCAGGCATTTTAGCTGCAATAACTTCACCATCGTTTTCAACAACAATTAACCGTAAACCAGTTACTGCCAATTCGCGACATACAATAATCGCCACAACCCATGCTGGAGCTAATTTCAACTCAACTAAGAAAATAAATGCAGTCATAGTTAACATCTTATCAGCAAGTGGATCAGCAAATTTGCCGAAATTAGTTACCAAATGACGAGCACGTGCAATATGACCATCTAGCCAATCAGTTGCAGATGCAACTGCGAAAACAATCATTGCTACTAATTGAAGCCACGAAACATGATTGGCACCAACTGTATAATAACCAACACTATCTCTAAAAATGATAAGCAACATAAATACTGGGATCATAAGAATTCTCAGCATAGTTAATTTATTAGGTAAATTCATTCTTTACTTTGATCTCCTAAATTCTATTAATTACTGCTTTGACTAGAACTAGTATTCTCACTGCTACTAGTTGCTTGACTACTTTGACTTTGACTTGATTGTGCTTGTGACGAAGCATGACTACTACTTTGGGCAGTGCTTGAGCTTGTTTGTGAGCTGCTTTGAGTAGTTGAACTAGTACCATTTGTAGTAGAGCTAGTTGAAGTATTATTCTGTGTAGTATTACCAATTACCAAAGTAATTGAACGGTAATTGCCAATAGGAGCAAATGGAACTTTCTTACCACCAATCTTAATTGAAGTACCATTATCATTACCTAAAGTAACTACAACAGTGTTGGCATCATCAGGAAGTACCACACTATGTTTTTGGTTTGCAGTCATTGTTTGTTGGAATTGAACTGTTCCATTAATTGCAATACTTACATTAATTGCTTGACTACCTGTCTTAACTTCTAAAGTACGATTCTTCTTTAAACCAGTGACTTGATATTGATTATCAGTTATTTTAGCAATTTTTACTGATGATTTTTTCTTTTTGACGATTGGCTTTGCTTTCTTCTTAGAAGATGCCTTTTGCGAAGATACAGTCACATTGCTATCCGCATTGTTGTTTTGACTGCTTGTAGAAAGGTGGGCATACAAAACATAAACAACCAACAATACAATAATTACTCCTAGTCCTACAGCAATTCTAGGTAAGTAATTTTTCCAAAGATTCTTCTTATTGTTAGTTGTCTCTTGGACTTCCTTGCTCTTATTATCAATCGAATTTTCTACATATTCATCAGGTTTAGCTTCTGGAATATCCTGATGATATTCGCTCAATAGCTCTTTTCCGTCAAGCCCAACAATTTGTGCATACTGTCTAATAAATGCTCTTACGTAAAAATCACCAGGAAGTTTTTCAAAATCATTTTGTTCAATTGCAGTTAAATAGCGACTTTGAATTTTAGTTGCTTTTTCAATATCCGCAATTGTCAATCCCTTTTCTTCTCTGGCGTTGCGTAACTTTTCTCCAATATCTGCCATATTTACCTCTTTAAAATTTGATTATCACTTTGAGTATAACATAAAAAAGCTGATAAAAATCACTTTATATGAGCCAGCCACCAGAAACATAAATAGTTTGTCCGGTGCAATATTTGCTTTCTGCCTGTAGCAAGGTTTTTACCCAATAAGCAACGTCCTCTCCGTGAGCCAATCGGCCTAGAGGAATTTCTTCTCGAACTTCATCTAATGTTTCTTTTGAAAAAATTTTGTTCATTTCCGTGGCTACAGCCCCAGGAGCGATCGTATTTACCGTTAAACCTGTTGATGCAACTTCTCGCGCATAAGCTTGAGAAAAGCGACTTAAGCCTGCTTTTGTTGCACTATAAATTGTTTCTAAAGCACTGCCCTGGCCACCATATACCGAGCCCAAATATACAATTCGACTCATTTCATGTTTGACCAGCATCGGTTCTAATAGCTTGGTTAATTTTATAGGCACCGTTAAATTAATCTTCATAACTCGATCTATATCCGTCAACGACTGTTCCGATAAAAAACCATATTTAGTTATCCCTTGGGCAAAAACAACTGCATTAACAGGAAACAAGCTCTGAACAAAATCTTCGAGTTGCTGATCAGATGCTGCGAAATCCAATTTAGTAGTAAAAAAGTCTTGTTTAGGATATTTTTCAAGCAATTCTGTTGCCAATTTCTGAGCTACTTCAACATTTTTTCGATAATGAACATAGATTGACCAACCATCAGCAGCCAAACTGCGACAAATTTCTTGTCCAATACCACCACTTGCACCAAATACAATTACCCGTTTCATTAATTTTCACCTTTTTTTGCGAAACTAGCTGAGCAAAAATCGTATTCTTTAAGCAGTTCCTGTGAATATTTTAAAAAGTCACTGAAACTCATCGTTTGCAAATTTCGTAAATTCTGTGACGAATCTTCATAATCAAGTAATTCTTCAGCCATTTCCATTGCTAAATAAGGAATATTATTTAACGCCCGTTTGTTTTGTGCTAGCCATTCTTTTTTCTGCAATTCAAAAAATTCTTTTGCGTAAGGAAGCTCCTCCTTTGAAAAAGGTCGCATAATTTCTGATTTAATGGCTTCAATCACCGCTTGACTATGATCTGCCACACCATAGATAGTTGCAAAATTTCCTTGCCGAGTGTAATTTACAGCAATTTGCAAAGAATTAGCTAAAAGATGTTTGGCTTTCATTGCCTCAAACCACGGACTCATAATTCCTAGTTTAGATTCTAGCATTATTTCAAGTAAAATTTGACTAAGTTCGTAACTTGATAATACTTTCTTAAAGTTTTTCAAGTTTATGCCCAAACCAAAAACATTTGAGTTTGTTTTGTTGACAATCATTCGATCACGCAATTTGCCTGTTGCTTTAGTTAGATCTTGCTCAAACTTAGCTACTTTAATGTATTTTTGTTGTAATTGGCCAACCAATCTAAAAATGTATTGGATTTGACCTTCGTTAAAATCACCACAAGCAATGAACCTCATGTTTTGGGCATAATAATTGCGTTGATAGACTGCCTTTAAAGCAGCCACATTAATTGATGCTATCGATTCTTTTGTTCCCGCAACATCAATTCCTAAATTAGAATTGCCAAATAATTCCTGCATCAAGGTATTGCTAATGGGCCAGTTTGGATCGTCTTGGTACATTGCTAATTCCTGTTGAATAATTGGAATCTCCTTAGCAACGTTGTCTGCTGTAAAATATGGCTCTCCTACTAATTCAAAAAGAAGCTCAATCAATTGCCGATTATGATCAACGCCACTACAAAAGTACATCGTTTCATTGAATGACGTCATGGCATTAACATCGGCTCCTAGCTCTTCAAAGCGATGGGAAATATCGCCACTTTTTTTGGCAAATAATTTATGTTCTAGAAAGTGCGCTGATCCTGGTATTGCTTGAGGATCGCTACTTCCAAAATCAACAATTATTCCAAAGAAACGTTGATTGAACTGAGGTCTTAAAATTATTTGTGCCATAAACCCAGACGTATATTTTTGGGAAATAATTTTTGGTGAAATCATTGTAAAACGTAACTTTCATTTAAAAACAATTTTTGAGCAAAACTGATCAGTTGCTTGCTCGTTACTCGACTTATTGCCTGATCTCGATCAAATTCAGCATAGCCGGCAAATAATTCTTTCCTTAATGCTTGTGCCAATTGCCAGTTTTCTTGATCACGACCAACTAATTGCAGATTCTTCAAACTCTTTTTGGCTTTCTTGAATAATTCCGGATCAATTTGCCCATCACTGATCTTGACAATTTCATCTTTAATTATCTGGATAGCTTGTTCAGTCAGTTCTGGATCTAGACCCGCACTGATTAAGAACAAACTATTATTGGAATAATTATTCGAATCAATGGCGTAAGCAGCTCCTAATTCTTCTCTTACTCTCACGAACAACTTGGAAGATTGGTCTCCAGCAAGGTACTGAGCCAGAACCATCCCAGCGATTTGATCTCGATAGGTCATTTTCCCAGCAAAGCCATAGCCAATCATGATTTGTGCTTGAAGATTCCCCCGTTTTTCGATCTTGCTTAAAGCATCTTTATGAGGTGCAGGAATTGTTAAATCATCAATTTGGAAACGTTTAATTAAGCCTGCCTGTTTAAAATTTTGATTGATTATATTTGTAACTTGCTGGTCATCTCTAGCAAAACCCACGATTGTAGCTGGCACTATGCGCAAACCGTCACTGAAATTTTTTAGGCTATCAACCGTTGCTCCTTCAATCTCCTCAAGTGGACCCATGAAATTATCCCCGTAATCGGGATCTTGTTCATACCAAAGTTTGAAGAACCGATCCAAAGCATAATTAGCAGGTTCTTCCAACAGTTCTTGCAGATCTTCACTTAGTTGACTTTTTGTATAATTCAACAAGTCTTGATCAAACAAAGGATGTTGCACGATCGAAGCTACTGTTGAAATGATTTTTTCATAGGTGTATTCAGGATCAAGAATTTCTTGGGGTTCAATGAAGTTAGCAAGATAAGAAATTACAATTTCTTTGCCAAACAATTGCGGAGTGGCATCAAAACTCAAATCATATAAATTTGATAAGGTTTTTTCTTGAATTCCAATACTTGGATAATACAAGCTAGCATTTAATTGCATCCGCGTAAGCAAACTTGCATATGCCAAATTGTGTCTAGTAAGTGGTAAACGCAAAAAACAGCCAATCATGGCTGTAGTAAATTTAGTATTAGGAATGATTTTCGAATTAACTGTGATCTTCATTATTATTTTCCTTTTCCGGTGGCAACAATACCTGTCTAGGCTTGGAGCCTTCAGATGGTCCTACTACTCCTTTAGCTTCCATCTCATCAACGATACGGGCTGCCCTATTGTAGCCAATTCTAAAACGACGCTGCAACATGGAAACACTAGCACTTTGTTGCTGACGAACTAATGCCACTGCTTGGTCATAAAATTCATCTTCCGGTTCATCATCACTAGCTTGTTCATTCGAAGCAGTTTGCTGTGGAATCATCTCTTGGTCGTATTCTACTTTTTGCTGATTCTTAACCCAATCAATTACTTTTTCTACTTCTTCGCTGGCAATAAAGGCCCCTTGGATTCGTTCCGGTTTGGAAGCTCCAATCGGCATAAATAGCATGTCGCCGCGACCTAACAGTTTTTCTGCTCCCGTTTGGTCTAATATCGTCCGTGAATCAATTCCACTTGATACTGCAAAAGAAATTCGCGATGGCACATTAGCCTTAATCAATCCAGTAATAACATCGACACTCGGACGCTGCGTTGCCAAAATCATATGAACACCTGCTGCTCTAGCCATTTGCCCTAAACGAACAATTGCGCCTTCAACATCATGTCCACCTACCATCATCAAATCACTCAATTCATCAACCACCACTACAATATATGGCAATGGCTTCATAACTGGTTTGGTTTTATCCTGGTTGTTTTCGGCAACTTTTTGATTATATTCATCCATGTTGCGAGCACCACTGGCTGCAAATAATTTATACCGACGTTCCATTTCTTTTACTGCTTTATGTAACGCATTGGCCGCCAATTTTGCATCAGTAACTACTGGAATTAATAAATGCGGTACGCCATTATAAACGGACAATTCCACCATCTTAGGATCAATCAAAACTAGTTTAACTTCTTCTGGTCTGGCTTTCATTAAGATACTGGTCAAAATCGTATTAATGGCCACAGACTTACCAGACCCCGTCGAACCTGCAATCAATAAATGGGGCATCTTTGCTAGATTAGCGGAAATTATTTGACCAGTAACGTCTTTACCAAGAGGTACTTGCATAGGATCTTGCTTGGCCTTTTTCTCTTGATGTTCCATTACATCCCTAAAGGAAACCGGTGAAGTTGCTCGATTTGGAACTTCAATTCCAATGAATGGTTTCCCTGGAATTGGAGCCTCAATTCTAATATCTTTTGCAGCTAGTGCTAATGCCAAATCATCTGCTAAATTAACAATCCGACTTACCTTAACGCCGACTGCGGGTTGAACTTCATACCGCGTGATCGTCGGTCCCAGAATAGCCTTTTTGATAATTACATCAACGCCAAAGCTTTTAAAAGTCGACTGCAGAGTGGCAGTATTTTTATGAATTAGTTGCTTATCCGTGGATTGATCTGCATTTTTAATTGGATCAAGCAAATTCAATGGTGGCTTGCGATACCCTGGGTTAACTGTCGTTTCAGTTTTTAACTCACCGTGATCAACATCAGCTAACTTTTGTAACAGCTTTTGATCTTCCTCATGATGATTTCTAGGATTTGGTAATTTTTCTTCTGCAGTTTCGATCGCTGGTTCGGAAGTTGGCGTTGGCGTCGGCGCAACCGCAATCTCAATTTTCGGATCTGGTTTTGCCACTGATTCTGCTTCAGCTACTGTAGAATCTATGTCTTGATCAGCAGTTGAAAAATCATCCACATCAGGAAAAACCGTTGATTTTCCACCTAATGGATCACTCAAATTAGACCGATTATCAACTTTAGCTTGCTCCTGCTTTTCTTTTAGTTCAATATACTTATCTTTAATCTTACTACCAGCAACCTTATTTTGATTAACAAAACCTTGACCAGCTTGTTGGACCCATTTCACCACAGTGCTGTACTTAACATCGCAAAACATCAAAATACTGATGGGAATACAGATAATTGCTAAAAATTTAATTCCTAGATTGCCCAACAAAGGATTAAAAATTTGATATAAAAAACTACCAATTAGTCCTCCACCAACACTTTCAGTTACGTTAGCACGACCAAATTCACGTCCTATTTCAGCAAGGAAGGCATTGATAAACCCGCTGTATACTTTTTCTTGAACAAAATAATTGCCAGCTAGCAATAATAATATTGCTGCTATAAGTAAGGCTAATCCTGTATTACGCTTCAACTTGAAGTGCGGAAATTGACCATAAATAATCAAAATTGCTCCAAGTAGTGCTATCACGCCAGCAATTACAAGGTATAAATCACCAACAAAAAAGCGCAATAAATTTGCCGCAAAATTTCCCAGCCAGCCAACACGTGCAAAACTCAATAAGGCTACCAATAATAGCCCTATTCCAGTAGTAACCCAATATAATGTTTGCTCTTGACTCGATTTGCGTTTTTTGCTGGTTCGAGCAGTTGTTTTTTTCTTTTTCTTAGGCATAACTCAACCTAATCAACCTTAAAAGTTAGCTTGGAAATTCAAGTTAACAGGTTCATCAAGCGTAATTTGGGTTACTTGATAAGTTAAAGTTTCAATGTATTCCACCAATGGACGACTCAACAACTTGTAGTCGCTTTGATCAAGATCATAGCCTTCGCCGTAGTAATCTTTCAAGGTTACAATTTGACTGATTCTACCACTTACAGTAAAAAATCCTGGGGCTGGGGCAACATCAAATTCTACTGAAACTTCAAAGAAGCTTCCGCCTTCACCAGTTTCAGTAGTGCCATCGTCATTGGTACGAGTAGCTTTTCTAAAAGCAACATTAACGTCATTGCTCATTTTAGGTTCTTGATTGACATCATAGTGAAAAGCTTCAACCATGATTGGGGTTTCTTTAGTAAATTCCATTATTATTCTTCTCCTAAATTTCTTTCATAGCGTTCTGGACGATTGTAATCATCTTTCAACTTATCGTTTTCGTAGTGATGACTGGTTTCCATATTTGGAAAACCTTGTTGTCTTAACACTTCTAATAATACCATTGCAACTGAATTAGACAAATTATAGCAACGAATATTGTCAGACATTGGAATTCTCAAATTGCGATCATAGTATTCGCGCATAAAAGTCTCAGGCAAGCCGGTAGTTTCTTTTCCAAAAACAAAATAATAGTCCTTATCTTGATCAGTATAATCAACTTCAGAGTAGTTCTTGGAAGAAAATTTTGAAATCAAGTACATTTCGTCCGCAGGCTTCAATGTTTTTAAAAATGCCTCTAAATCGTCGTGCATATGAATCTCTACTTTATCCCAGTAATCCAAACCTGCACGTTTCATTTTCTTATTGTCGATTTGAAATCCTAGTGGCTCAATTAAATCCAAAACCGTATTCGTACCAGCACAAGTTCTTGCAATATTTCCTGTATTGGCAGGCATTAGCGGTTCAAACAAAACAACATGATTAGTCATAAAATCCCCTTACTTTAAACATTATAGAAAAAACGTGATGTAACCCATCACGTCTCTTTATTCTGGATTATCTTCGCTTTTTTTAATTACTTCACTTGCTTCATTTTCGTTTTCATCATCAAAAACTTCAGAAACAGCTCGGTAATAATTGTACACGCGAGAGCTAATAATCTTCAAGACTGCAAAAATTGGAATCCCAAAAATTACTCCCCATAAGCCCCAAACTGCACTAGCACCAATTAAGAGCAAGATGGTCGTAATTGGATGCATCTCTAATTTATTACCCATTACCAAAGGACTAATCAATCGTGTTTCAATCAATTGCTCAATTGCGAAAACTACTAAAACTTTGATCAGCATTGGGACAGATGTCATTATACCGATAACAACTGCAGGAATAAAGGCAATAATTGAACCAAAATATGGAATCAAATTTAGAAAACCAGCTAAGATTGCCAAAGCATAACCATATGGTAGCCCTACGACACTGTATCCGATCGCAAACATTACTCCTACCCAAAAGGCAACCGTAATTTGTCCTCTAATGTATGCAGCTAAAGCAAAGTTAATTTGGTATAGTAAATCGCTAAAACTTTCTTGCCAACGTTGTGGAACAAAATTAGTCAAATATGGACGAAGCTGATGGCCATCTTTAAGCATAAAAAATAATATAAATGGCGCCGTCAATAGGGTCATTACGATCATGGTAATGATACTTACTGCTGATGAAATGTTACCTAATGTCGTATTAATTGTTGCTTGACCTGACTTAAACAGTGCATTTTGCGCACTACTAATCATATCATTGATACTATTTCTAAGAGCAGCCAATTTAGGATCATGTAAGGTTGTTTGCGTCGCTCTCACTGCATCATTCCATATTCTTGGCCAATTCTTAATTAAGGAATTAATCTGTTCTTGAACAATTGGGATGATAGTATTAATAATCCAAATAAGTGCAATCAATACTACTACAAATAAAACCAAGATGGTCAATAGTCTAGGTACTTTAAATTTTTCCTCTAGCCAATCAACTAACGGATTCATAATGTAATACTGAATGACAGCTAATAGAATCGGAGGCAATATCGCACTGATGAATACCCAAGCTGGATTCAGAACAAAAGAAATCTTATTAAATACCCAGATAACCAAAAAAAACAGCAATAAATTCAATAAAATGATACTTAGGCGATTATTGAGAATCCATTTTTCAAAGAAATTTACACTCGATCTTTCCTTTTGATTCATCAACTAGCCCCTAAATGTGTTCGTAAACAATATCATCATCAACCTTAAAATTAGGAACACGATCATCAGCTGGATCGAAGTAAACGGCGTTAGCTAATGGATTCTTAGAAATCTTGCGATTAAAGAAGAGCGTAGCGTGCGCTAAAGCTTTCATATTACTTTCGACCAATGGTCCCACATATTCAGCAACAAAGGTTTCACCATCTACAGTAACTGTATCGCCTTTTTTAAATACAAAGCCACTGATTGGCGTACTGCTATCAAATTTTTGAATTACAGATACTTCCTCTAGATCCTTCCCAACGTTTTCGCCAAAAAGAATAACCATGGCATCTTTAGAAATGATTGCTTTTGAACCAATTTTTTCAATGGTAGCTGTCCATTTCATGATAATTCTCCTTTTCGTTAATGCACCAGTTGACCGTAACAAGTTGGTGCTTCTTAATTTTTTAAATCGTTATATAATTATTATATAAAAAAATGACAAATATTTTTACCATAAGGAGAAAAATTGTGAAAGTTTTAATTGGTGGTTATACAAAAAATAATTCCAAAGGAATTTACGAATTAACTTTATCTGGAAAAGAACATGAAGCTCGTCTTGAAAATGCTAATAACATTATTGAAATTGGTGGACCAACTTATTTCCAAAAAGACGGCGATTTGATTTTTGCCATTAACAATGCGGGTGATCAAGGTGGTATTAGCGCATTTAAATTAGTTAACGGTAATTATCAAGAAGTTGACCATGCGCTTACTCCTGGATCATCTCCTGCTTATATCGGCATCAATCGTGAAAAAAATTTGCTTTATACCGCAAACTACCATACCGCAGTCCTAACTGTTTTCAGTTATGATAATGAAGGAAAATTGACCGCTCTTGCAAGCGTCACTCATACTGCCGATACTTTAGGTCCTCGCCCAGAACAAGTTGACGGTCCTCACCCTCATTATTTTGATGAAACTCCTGCCGGCAACTTAGTCTCTTGCGATTTAGGTAATGATCGGGTTGATTTTTATCGGTTAACTTCTGATCATAAATTAGAACATCTTACCAGCTATCACAATGAAGCTGGCTTTGGTACTAGACATCTCGTTTTCAGCAAAGATGGCAACTATTTCTATGTTGTAGGTGAGTTATCAAGCAAAGTCAATGTAGTGAAGTTTAATGAATCAACTTGGGAATTTGAAGATATTGCAACCTACTCGACCATCCCTGAATCATGGGATCAACATAATGGTGCAGCGGCTATTAAAATTAGCCAAGATGGTAAGTTTATCTATGTTTCTAACCGTGGTAACGATTCATTAGTGGTCTTCAAGGTCTTAGACGATCATAAGCTACAACAAGTTCAACGGATTTCTGTTTTTGGCGAATTTCCTCGTGACTTTAATTGGGATGCCTCAGAGCGTTACGTTGTCGCAACCAATCAAAATACCAATAACGCTACCCTTTATTTACGCGACAAAGCCACTGGTACTCTAGTAGCAATCCAAAAAGACATTACTGTTCCTGAAGGCACAAGAGTACTTTTTGTTGAAGACTAATTTTTAAGAAATAGTCACATTTACTCAACAGTGCTGACAATTACCTATAAATCTGCTAGGCTTACATACTAGTTAAGTATGAAAGCAGGGGGTTTATGGAAAAACAACATCATAAAGTCTTTTATTTGGGGCTAATCGGGTTTATCGCTGTAGCTGTCTCTGTCATGTTGCATGCAAGTTATATCGCAAGCTTTGACCAACTAGGGCAAGATTGGGCTCAATCACTCGAGCCATTTCACAAAATTCTTCAGGCTGCTACTTTAATTGCTGAACCCAAGTTTGACTTAGTTTATGTAGCAATAATTGCAGTCATAATATTTGCATTTTTTAAACGATATCGGTTATATGCAAGTTGCCTATTTTTTGCAATTATTGTCGGGGATGCCATTGGAACTGTTACCAAACGTTTGATCCATCGTCCAAGACCAATTGGGCATTTAAAAGTTGACGATGGCTTTAGCTTTCCAAGTGGCCATGTTTTAGGGATGGGGATTATTTGCTTATGGCTAATCATGATTCTTCTCCCAGTTTTGGTTAAAAACGTAACTCTGAGACTAATTGCCGATATCCTAATTTGGATTTTCTTATTGTTAGTCATGATTTCCCGAGTATATTTCTTGGCTCACTATCCAAGCGATGTTCTTGGCGCACTTTTCTTAAGCATGACGATGATCGGAATTGCTAAATTTAGCTTAACTATGATCAAACATGATCATCACAGGACTAAAAGAACAAATTAACGCAAAAAAACGATAACTACGTATCATTTTGAAGGAGTTATCGTTTTTCTTTGTGCTATTTTTACATCAAATCTGCTTCTTTAAGAAGTTCTTCAACCCAAGTCTTCTTAATTTTCTTCATTCCTGACTTAAGAGCAAGCTTAGCTGGCAATGGTAATTCTTGATCAACTAGTTTCTTCTTGTCTGACATGAAGTACATTGCCCGCAATAATTGTCTGATGTCATAAATTGAATCGAATACTTCAGGAACACCACGGTCTACGTTAAGCAAAGTATAAACAGCTTCCATTGCAGTTCTTACAGAGTATTCTGTCGTGAAGACAGTATCGCTAGTTGGACTTTCCGCAAAGTTACCAATAAAGGCAAGGTTAACTGAGCCTTCAGGAACAACATCTGGTCGGTCTCCTGTTTTACGTGGCATAAAGTAACTAGTGATGTATGGCATGTAAACTGGAACTGTGTTCATGTTTTCTTCACTAGCGCTCTTTTCAATTTCAACTTCAGGAACGCCTAAGTGGTATAACAATTCTTCACATATTTCTTTACCAGTACATTCCGTTACTCGCTTATGAATGTAGTTACCTTCCGTATCTGAATACAATGCATAGATCCAAATTACAATTTCATCAGGATTTTGACTCTTGAAGTGTGGTTGTCTGTGAATCGTAAAACTCAATCCCCAGTTAGAATCAGTAACAGTAATAATACCACCGGTATTAACACGACCATCATAGAGATCACGCTTAGTCAATCTTTCAAAATATGGTGCTAATTTCTTAGTCTTCATGGTAGTAGTGGCAGAAACAAACCAACTACGTTCAGGGATATTTTCACAGAAGACCTCAGGATGACCAAAGTCGGCATCTTGTTCTGCCAATTTTTCCCATAATTTCCATGAATCACCCTTGGCATGACTTACAGGTGCAGGGGTATTTTGATCACCATAAGTTGATGACTCCGTAATTGAGCCATTAGTTACAAAGACAATATCATCAGGGCTCAATGAAATTTCTTGGCGTTCATCAGCTTGATCTAGGATGATCTTCTTGGCAATCTTCTTACCTGCCTCATGATCAACAATCACATTCTTAACGTGAACGTCGTATTGAACATCAACATTATGATCTACTAAGTAAGCCAAAACTGGTTTTACCATAGATTCATATTGGTTATACTTATTAAATTTCAAAGCTGTAAAGTCTGGTAAACCATCAATGTGGTGGATAAACCGCATGCAGTACCGACGCATTTCAGCTAATGAATGCCATTTTTCAAAGGCGAACATGGTTGACCAGTAGATCCAGAAGTTAGTTTCAAAGAATTCATCACTGAAGAAATCTTCGATAGTTTCATCCTTTAATTCACTTTCTGGAGTCATTACTAATTTTACGATTTCTTCAGTACATTTACCTAAACCATATTGACCATCGCTTGGTAAGCGATTACCACGATTATGAATTAAACGGCAATTTGAAGAGTTAGGATCTTCTTTATCAAGCCAATAGTATTCGTCTAAATAAGTTGCTCCTGGTACTTCCAAGCTTGGGATTGAACGATACATATCCCACAAACACTCGAAGTGATTTTCCATTTCACGTCCACCACGAACAACAAAACCCGCATTAGGACGATCAGTACCATCCAAGGAACCACCAGCAGTTGGTAATTCTTCTAAAATGTGGATATTTTCGCCAGCCATTTGTACATCTCTAATTAAGAATACGGCTGCGGCTAATCCTGCTAATCCACTACCAA
>NZ_CAKC01000059.1 GCF_000296855.1 Lactobacillus gigeriorum DSM 23908 = CRBIP 24.85
GTGGTTCACTACACTTGGCGACAACTACCCGTGGTCTAGACTTTCACTAGACTAGATGAAATGTCATGCCCGACACACAAATAAAGAAGGAACCATCTTAATCGATGATTCCTTCTTTAGTACTAGTTAGCACGATTACGCTTCTTATCAGCCTTTTGTCTTTCAGAAGTATTCAAAATCTTCTTACGTAATCTTACAGATTGTGGGGTTACTTCACAGTACTCATCGTCATTCAAGAATTCGATAGCTTCTTCTAAAGTAAGCTTCTTTGGAGTCTTGATTGCGGCAGCATGGTCTTTACCAGCAGCACGGGTGTTAGTCAAGTTCTTACCCTTAGTTACATTAACAGCAATATCTCTTTCACGACTTGATTGCCCAACAATCATACCTTCATAAACTTCAACACCAGCACCAATGAACAAGACACCACGTTGTTCAACTGATTGCAATGAATAAGTCGTTGATTGACCTTGGTTAATTGAAACTAAAGCACCATTTCTACGTCCTGGTTCCCAGTTCTTTACAACAGGTTTGTAAGCTTCAAATGTGTGGTTCATAATTCCGTACCCACCAGTTTGAGACATAAATTCGTTGTTGTAACCAATTAAACCACGTGATGGAACTAAGAAGATCAATCTAGTTTGACCGTTACCAGTTGATTCCATATTTTGCATTTCACCTTTTCTTTGTGAAAGTGAATCAATAACGGAACCTACATATTCATCTGGTGTATCAACTTGCACTGATTCGTATGGCTCACACATTTGGCCATCGATTTCACGGTAAATAACCTTAGGACGTGAAAGTTGCAATTCAAAGCCTTCACGGCGCAATTCTTCAACTAAAATCGATAAGTGTAATTCACCACGTCCAGAAACAGTCCAAGCATTTAATTGATCAGTTGGTTCTACTTTCAAAGAAACATCTGTACGAGTTTGACGAATCAATCTGTCTTCAAGCTTCTTTGGAGTAACCTGATCACCTTCACGACCTGCAAATGGTGAGTCATTAGCAACAAAGTCCATTTGCAAAGTTGGTGGATCTATCTTCAAGAATGGTAAAGCCTCTGGCTTTTCAGCTGAAGCAATTGTTTCACCAACAAAGATGTCGTTAATACCACTAATTGCGACAATATCTCCAGCTTTGGCTTCTTTGATTTCATTACGTTTCAAGCCAAAGTAACCAAATAACTTAGTTACTCTAAAGTTTTGGGTTGAACCATCACGTTTCATAACAGTGATGTTGTCCCCAACCTTAACTTGACCACGGTAGATACGTCCAACACCAATTCTACCAACGTAGTCATCCCAGTCCAACATTGTAATTTGGAATTGCAATGGTTCATCAACATTATCAATTGGAGCAGGGATACTCTTAATAATAGTATCAAAAATTGGGTCCATAGTTTCTTCTTGCTTTGCAGGATCAGCATCATAAGATGAAGTACCATTCAAGGCAGAAGCATAAACTACTGGGAAATCAAGCTGTTCGTCATTTGCGCCAAGCTCGATAAAGAGTTCAAGAACTTCATCAAGAACTTCCTTAGGACGAGCACCTGGACGATCGATCTTGTTAATTACAACAATTGGCTTAACTCCAGCTTCAAGTGCCTTTTTCAAAACAAAACGAGTTTGTGGCATTGTTCCTTCATAGGCATCAACTAAAAGTAAACATCCATCAACCATGTGCATGATACGTTCAACTTCTCCACCAAAGTCAGCGTGTCCTGGTGTATCAAGAATGTTGATAGTAGTATCGTGATACTTAACAGCAGTATTCTTTGAAAGAATAGTTATACCACGTTCACGTTCAATATCGTTTGAGTCCATTGCACGATCTTCAAGATTCAAGTGCTCAGGTAAAGTATCGGATTGCTTTAAAAGTTGGTTAACTAAAGTTGTCTTACCGTGGTCAACGTGAGCAATAATCGCAATGTTTCTAAGATCGTCTCTTCTTTTTTCTGACAAAAGTATTCCTCCCCAGTCTTCAATAAAAAAACTGTGACCTCGTCACAGTTTCGGTAGCGTACTACACGCGCTATATCGAAGTGCTTCATTTTCTCTATGGTTTCGTTGATTGATTTTACCACCTACTATTATTAGGGTCAACGATTTAGTTAAAATGTTTCTTGAATTTTTGCAAAAAAGTGTGCTAGATTATAATTTGTCAATAAAACGTATAAAATATGCATAAAACACTAAAAAGAGGTAATTACATTGATTTTAATGAAGGATATTACTCGTGATGGCAATCCAGTGTTACGAGAAGTCGCTAAACCATTGTCTTTTCCATTAGATGATCACTATCAACAACTAGCAAAGGATATGATGGAATACTTAATTAATTCCCAAGATCCTGAAATAGCTAAAAAACATCAATTGAGAGCTGGCGTTGGCTTAGCTGCTCCTCAAGTTGGTGAAGGTGTACAAATGGCTTCATTATTGGTTCCCGATGACAAAGGAAATATTATTTTCAAAGAAACGTTTGTTAATCCAGAAATCATTTCCGAATCAGTCAGACAAGTTTGTCTAAGCGAAGGAGAAGGTTGTCTAAGCGTTGATAAGGAAATTGATGGTTATGTTCCTCGTCCAGATAAATTAACCATTCACTACTTTACTGTTGATGGTGAAGAAAAAACAATTCGCCTAAAGGATTATCCAGCAATTGTTGCTAGCCATGAAATTGACCATTTGAATGGTCACCTCTTCTATGATCGGATTAATAAACAAAATCCTTTCCACTTGGAAGAAGATACTATTGTTATTTCATAACTTTATTTGAGTCTGGGGTTTCCAGACTTTTTCTTTTTTGCAGAAACCTCATTCTATACTTGATAGTTCAAATATGATAGACTTTTAATAGCTATTAAGTATTTTTGCAAATACTTTATCGAACAATTTTACAACTAAATAAGGAGATTATAATTATGATCTACAAAGTTTTGTATCAAAAAGACAAGATTGTTAACCCACGTAGAGAAACTACTCAAACTCTTTACATGGAGGCTGACAACCAAGTCGAAGCACGTACCTTGGTTGAGGATAATACCCCCTACAACATTGAACTCATCCAAGAATTAACTGGAAACTCGCTTAAATACGAGCAAGAACACGCTGATTTTAAATTGACGTCGTTCGATAAGAAGTAATTTCGTGCGCATTAAGAATAATGAAGTTGCCGTTTTTGCAATCGGGGGGTTACACGAAATCGGCAAAAATATGTATTGTGTGCAATACCAAGATGAAATCGTCATCATGGATTGTGGTATCAAATTCCCTGAAGATAACCTTTTAGGTATCAACTATGTCATTTCTGATTATTCTTACCTAATTAAGAATCGTAAAAAAATTAAGGCATTAGTTGTAAGTCATGGGCACGAAGATCATATTGGTGGTATTCCCTTCTTACTTGAAAAGATTCCGGAAATTCCAGTTTATGCTACGCCATTTGCTCTTGCTTTGATCAAAGGTAAATTAGAAGAACATGGTATTTTGGATACTACAGAGGTTCATGAAGAACACGAAGATACAGTACTTAAATTTAACAAGTTGAGTGTAAGCTTCTTCAGAACCACTCACTCCATCCCTGATACTTTGGGAATTGCGGTTCATACACCGCTTGGCGCCGTAGTCTTTACAGGAGACTTTAAGTTTGACCTTACCCCTGTGATGGATCAACCTGCTCCTGATTTTCAGAGAATGGCTAAACTAGGTGACGAAGGCGTTTTAGCTTTGCTATCCGACTCTACTAATGCTGAAGTTCAGCAGTTTACCAAATCAGAGCGGTTCGTTGCCAAATCACTTCACGATATTATTACTGGTATTAAAGGTAGGATAATTTTTGCTACTTTTGCTTCCAATTTATATCGTGTTTCAACAGCAATTCAAGCAGCAATTGATACTGGCAGAAAAGTAGCAATTTTTGGTCGGAGCATGGAAAACGGTGTTCAAAACGGAATTGATCTTGGATACCTTGATTTACCAAAAGGATTACTTGTTGATTCTGAAGAAATCAATCGAACTGCTCCCGAAAATGCTATGATCTTATGTACTGGGTCTCAAGGTGAACCCTTAGCTGCTCTTTCACGAATTGCCAACGGAACTCACCGTCAAATTCGTTTACAGCCAAATGACACTGTAATCTTCTCTTCTAATCCAATTCCTGGAAATACTTTAAGTGTAAACCATCTTATCAACAAATTGATGGAAGGTGGCGCTAATGTGATTCATGGACGCGTAAATAACGTCCACACTTCAGGACATGGTGGCCAAGAAGAATTAAAGATGATGGTAAGATTAGCTAAGCCTAAGTATATGATTCCTGTTCACGGCGAATATCGGATGCAGGTTATCCATACTGAATTAGCTCAAGAAGCTGGAGTACCTGCTGATCATACGTTTGTCCTAAGCAACGGTGAAGTGCTTTGTTTTGGACCTGATTCAGCAAGAATTGCTGGCCATATTCCTGCTGGAGATGTATATGTGGATACATCTGGTACTGCTGATGTGGGCAATGTTGTTGTTCACGATCGTCAGATTTTATCAGAAGAAGGTTTAGTTGTTGCTGTTGCAACAGTTGATTATAAGCATAAACGTGTTTTAGCTGGGCCAGATATTTTGAGTCGTGGATTTGTCTACATGAGAGAATCCACTGAACTCATCAGTCAAGCTCAAAAGCATGTCTACCATGTTCTTAAAACTGAAATGGCTAAACCAGATAAAGCAAAAGACAGTGACATTCGGAAAGCAATCATAGATAATCTTTCAGATTTTCTATATTCTAAAACCGAGCGACGTCCAATGATCTTACCAATGATAATTGAAAAGAAATAGTTTTATAGAAAGAAAAGTCTAGGGTAACTCCTAGACTTGTTTATTGTTCATGAATAATTCTATCAGCTTACACATTTTATTGAATCCAATAGCAGGACATGGTCAATCAATCAGAATGTTTAGTAGATTGGAAAATCTGCTTGAAGATCATAAAATACCCTATGATACGGAAGTTAGTCCCTACCCAAGTGCTTTTATTTCAATTGCAAGAAAATACGGTAATGAACTCCATTCGTCAAATGAGTACCTAACTGTTATTGGTGGAGATGGCTCTTTGAACGATGTTCTTAATGGTATCAAAACTTCCAGTCATCCTGAAACCCCAATTGTTTACATTCCTGCTGGATCTGGCAATGACTTTGCTCGAGGGGCAAAAATTTCAACCAATTTACAAAGTCTTATTCAAAAGCTTTTAAATAATCCTCAGCCTGAACAAATCGACTGTGGTAGCTATGAAGGTTATAAGCGCGACTCGGAATTGCTTCAGCGATCTTATTTCGTGAATAACTTTGGGATTGGCTTTGACGCTTACGTAGTTCATCAAAGCAATCGTCAACGATTAAAAAATGCTCTAAATAAGATAAATTTCGGTAGTTTAATATACAAATTCAACGTTATCAATGTACTTAAAAAACAAGATACGTTTTCTGTAACTATCAAAGCAAAAGATGAGATCTGGCAATACGATAATGTATATATGGCTACAACTACTAACCATCCCTATTTTGGAGGGGGAGTTGCAATTATGCCTCAAGCTACAGTTACAGATCATCAACTTTGGTTAGCCATCGTACAAAAACCGAGTTGGTCAAAGTTTATCAAGTTATTCAGCAAAATATTACGTGATGGTTCACAAATCAATGATCCTCAATTCCATGTCATAAAAGCTGATGAAATTGAAATTTCAACTTCTAAACCAGAATTTTGTCAAATTGATGGTGAAGATAGTGCTGATAAATTGCCATTTCATGTAAAATTTAAAGTTGATCATTTTAATTTGATCAAATAATTTTTCTAAATCAAAAAGCTTGGAAATTTACATTACTAAACATGTAAATTTCCAAGCTTTTTTAGTTTTATCCCAGATATGAAATGGCTAATTGTAGTTGTGCTAGTCTCATTACTGCATTTGCAACATCATCTTCCTCAACTTCTGCGTAAATTTCACAGACATCTTCATCAAAATAATATCCTGAATTAACGGCTATTTCTGCAGCTGTTTCATATAATTCTTGATTGGTTTGACCGGGATCTAATTTAAATAGCATCCTACCATCATCAGAGACCCGATAATAACCATCTTTTTCTTCTACAAAACAGTAAATTGTATCCCCAAAAGAATCAATTTGAAAAGTGGCAACTTCAATCGTATTATCTGGCATAGACAATACATCCATATTCCTCAAAACCCATTGTTGAGTTTCATCCATTAATTTTTCGAGATCCATAAACAATACCCTTCTGTCACTACTATTAATAATAAGAAAAACTTAACAGTTACCTTACCTTTACTACATAAAAACTTCAAACTTAAACTTTAAAATGTAATCCATCAGTTAGAAAGGTAGGTTATTCCAATGATTATACTTGCTTTATTATCTATGTTAATTTTAGGTGCACTTGCTATTAGTACTGTTGTAGTTCCTAAGCCACAAGTAGTGCCAATCAAAGTGAAAAATAAACACTAAAATATTGTATTTTTATTCATCCAAGGCCCTATGGCCTTTTTTTATTGTCTTTGTAATCTTATTCCCTTCATACCAATCATTGGATCGATTGCTCCAGAGTATATCTTCTCTTTTGTCAGAACAAAATCTTTATCTTCTTGAGAAGAATCATCAAGTTTCTTAGCTTCAATTGAATCTTCATTCTTACTTTGCTCATCACTATCTGGATTCTTTTCTAATTCGAGCGCTACTCTTATTTTGTCTGTTAAACCAGTTTTACGATCATTCCCCGGTGTATTTATTGCTGCAATATATGCTTTAGGATCACCAACTAAAACTAAGTTCTTTTCTGCTCTTGTAATTGCGGTATAGAGCAAATTACGTTTTAGCATCATGTAGTTTTGCATGGTTAAATTTAAAATGACTAATGGAAATTCTGATCCTTGTGACTTATGGATCGTAATTGCATATGCTCGTGTTAAATCGGTCAAATCATTTTTAGAAAACGTGACTTCGCGTTCATCAAAATTAGCAACCATACACCGCTTGGCTGATTTTTCATCAATACTGATAATCTTCCCTATTTGACCGTTATAGATATCTTTTTCAGGATTGTTTTGCAATTGTAGAATACGATCGCCAATTCTAAATTCTTCTTCATGCGCAATTAGCTTCTTTTGTTTACCAGAAATTGGATTCATGATATCTTGAACAACATCATTTAACTTAGTAATTCCACCGTTTCCATGATACATTGCAGCCAAAACCTGAATATCATCTTTTTCAAAGCCCTTCTTTAAAGCTAAATTAACAATTTGCCCCACGGCTTCGCTTACTTGTGCTGTTTGACAGGGAATAAAGGAATAGTTCTTAGTCTTGTTAAATATACGCTCATCGCTATTTCCTTCATTGATATCATGCGCTAAAGTAATAATAGTTGAATCATCCCCCTGCCGGTGAATCTGCGTCAAAATAGTCGTAGGAAATGCTTTCGACTTAATCAAATCAGCAAAAACATTACCCGCTCCTACAGAAGGTAACTGATCCTTATCCCCTACAAAGACAATATGACTTGTTAAATTTATGGCCGATAATAATTGTTCAAATAAAAACATGTCAACCATTGACATTTCATCAACTATTAGCAATTCACCATTTAATTCGTTTAAATCAGCAATTTTAGGATCGCCAATTCCCATCCCTAGTAAGCGGTGAATGGTCTTGGCAGTAATTCCCGTTATTTCACCCATTCTTTTTGCTGCTCTACCAGTAGGTGCGGCTAATAAAAAAGGCGGATCTTCACTATATAAAGCTGAAGCTGGGATTTGTGCTAGTCTTCTTAATACCAAAATAATTCCATTAATGATCGTGGTCTTTCCCGTTCCGGGACCACCAGTCAAGATCGAAATTGGATAATTAACCGCATTTATGATCGCTTGTCTCTGGGTTTTATCATACTTTATATCTAATTGATCTTCTGCCCAGTCAATTTCACGATTAATTTCAGCTATAGTATACTCGCTTGCTTCATCTTGACGTTCAACCAGTTGTTTCAGTTTTTGTGCAATTCGATATTCTGATTGATAGATATTAGCAAGGATAGCTACATCATCATCTACAATCACTTTTCCTGCCACTTGAAGCTCATTAATTGCTTCAGCAATCGGATCATACTGATTTATACCAAGAAGCTTACTTGCTTCAAGTAGCAAAACACTCAATGAAACATACGTATCTCCGTCATTTGTTAAAGTATTTAATAATACTTGAAAAATTGCTCCTGATATTCTACGAACATCTGTATTTTCGATTCCATAATCTTTTCCAATAATATCCGCTGTTTTAAATCCATATCCTGAAACCAATGAAATTGGTAGATATGGATCCTTTTTAATTTTTTCTAGCGTTGATCCTTGATATAACTGATACAGTCTATTGGCTACTTTTTTCCTAAGACCCAATTGTGTTAACTTTAAGATTGTTTCAGAAAATGAGTCTATTTTATTAATGCCGGACAATAAGCTATCTCGCTGTTTTGCATTTAACGGTAACTCAGAAATTTTAGCAGGATTGTTTTTAAGGATCTTTAGCGCATCTACACCGAGTTCTGAAATGATTTTTTGGGCTGCCTTTTTACCAATTCCAGGGAATTTATCCGAACTCAAATATCGTTCAAGGCCACCTTCTTCATTAGGTAAAAATTGTTGATATGATTCAGCTTTAAATTGTAAGCCAAATTTATCATGCATGATTAAATTCCCAGAAAATCTATAACTTCCTGATAACTTAATATCACCAAAATTACCTGTTACCTTAATTTCAGCTCGAGGATAGCCTTCAAGGGTATTTTCAATTTCAACATCTAAGATTTTGAATAAATCTTGATTGTTTTCAAAAACGATACTGTTTACTTTTCCAACAAATTCAGTCATGATCTTTACCTTGGGATTTCAACATACTTAGAATCGCTAAATATTGTTCTTTAGCCGTTTCGTAATACTGCTTATCCAATTTTTTAGCACACTTAAAATATGAATTAGCCTTTTCACGGTCCTTTTCAAAAATTGTAAGGCCTAATAAAAATAAAACTTTAGCCGATCTTTGTTCTTTAGGAATTGCATGAAATGCTTGATAAGACTGCTGCATTTCACCTAAATTCAGCCAAATATCGCCAATTAATTCATGGGTCTTATTATCTCGATTTTTGATGGTCATGGCATAAGCCAAAGCTTTCTGCGTTTGATTCAGTTTAAAGAAAACCAACGCCTTCTGATACAAGGTATAATCATCATTAGGCAACTGGTCTAGGATCTTTAACGCTTGATCAAAATTTCCTTGAAGATAATGACAAACAGCTAAATTATAAGCTAAATTACTTGGATCACTAACTAATCCATTAGCCTTTTCCAAGAGGCTTTGTGCTTGTTCATAACTACCACCTTCAATTAAAAGACTAGATAATTCTAAATAATTTTCAGTATTATGCGGATCTTGGTCAATTTTTTTTATTAATTGATGCACTTGTTGCTCAATTTGTTTTCTTTTTTTATCATCTTGCTTCATTATAACGAATCCGTTTCTGATAATTTTCGATCTAAATAACTAGTTTCGTTCCACTTTACTATTTTAAAACTATCGCCTAAATCATTAGTTTCTAAGATCGTTAACCCCGTATTATTCAAACTGCCATTTTTTCGAATATCCTTAAGAGGATAACCCATTAAACCTCCCATGATTGCAGAAAGAGCTGCTCCATGACTAATCACTAACACCTTATCATTTTCATTAGGATACTTTTGAGCTATTTCCTTAGCAAACGATTTACCTCTTGCAATCACATGTTGATAGCTTTCCCCTTCAATTGCTTTGGCATCATATTTCTCAGGATGATGCCAAAAGTTATCTATGGTACTTGGATACAATTTTTCAGCATCTTCAAATTTCATACCTTCAATTTTTCCCAAATCAAACTCGCGTAGGCGTTCATCAATAATGACTGATAAATTAGCATTCATTGCCTTATCAACAGCTTGAGCTGTATTAAACGCACGTTGTAATGGGCTTGAATAAATCGCTTTAAATTTTTCTCCACTTAAATAGGTTCCTAATTTAGCAATATCACGGTAGCTCTCCTCCAACAATGGTGAATCTCCATGACCACCTTGCAATCTTCTAGCTAAATTCCATTCCGTTTTTCCATGTCTTACAAAATAAAACTTCAATTCTATTCCCCTTCAATCTGAATTATTAGTCAAGAATAAACTTAGATAGCGCTTCGGCAACGCCATTATGGTTATTGTCATTTTCAGTAATAAAATCGCATTCAGCTCTCATACCAGGATTAGTATTTTTCATGCCAACACCTAAACCAGCCACTTTTATCATAGAAAGATCATTATAGTTATCACCTAAAGCCATTGTTTCTTTGGCATCTATAGCTAAAAGCCCAGCTAGTTTCATCAGCCCATAGCCTTTATTAATACCATTTTGGTTAAATTCTAAATATCGATTCGATGAATACGAAATATCTAGCTGTTGTGCCAAAGTACCTAATTCTGCTTCGATAGTTTGCAAATAGGCTTGATCCGTATTGCCAAAGATTACTTTAGCAATTGAAGCTCCATCTAAAAATTCTAGAGTTTTGTCTGTAATTTCAACAAATTCATGCCGACCTGTCATATATTCTCGTTCATCTTGATTCATATTATAGACATATACAACGTCTTTCGTATACACATGGATGCACACATCGTATTTCTGTCCAATCCTATATAATTTTTCCGCAATTGGAAGCTCTAGACCGGAAAATTCAATCAAACGATTATTTTTATTTTCAGTGATACAAGCACCGTTAAATGAAATTACATATTCATCTGCTAAATTGGCGAGCCCGATTTCTTGAAGTGTTTGTTGGACTGAGCGATAGCCTCTTCCTGTTGCTAAAACAAATTTTATACCCTTCTTATGTAGCTGTTTAATTGCGTATCTGTTCTCTTCTGAAACATGGGTATCATCACTTAACAAAGTTTCATCTAAATCGCATGCAACTAATTTATACATCTTTCAATACCTCTAAAAAAACATACTACTATCAGTCTATCATTAAGCAAGCAAACAAAAAAGCCAACTCTTTAACGAGTTGACTATAATACTAAACTAATTGAAGCTGACGAGCCTCTTGATAAGCAGCATCAATATTGCCACCGCCAAGACATTCATCACCATCATAAAGCACCAAAGCTTGACCTGGAGTAATTGCACGAGCAGGCTCATCAAAGTAAACGTCAGCCGTATTGCTATCTGCATGATATTGAACAGTTACCCCTAAATCGCACTGACGGTATCTAAACTTCGCCGTACAATGAAATTCAACATCTTCTTTAGGTCTACCTGTAAAGAATGACATATCGCTTGCAGTTAACCGATCTGCATATAATAATGGGCTATCATATCCCTGCTCAACAATCAATTCATTCTTGTCCAAATCTTTTCCTACAACGAACCAAGGATCAGTTGATTCTTTTGTTGAACCTAAACCTAAACCAGATCTTTGACCAATTGTATAGTACATTAACCCTGCATGTTCACCAACTACTGTACCATCAGCAGTTACCATCTTACCTGATTTAGCAGGCAAAAATTCGCTTAAAAACTTACGGAAGTTTCTTTCACCGATAAAACAGATACCAGTAGAGTCCTTCTTTTTTGCAGTAGCAAGGCCGTTTGCCAATGCAATCTCACGAACTTGTGGTTTGGTTAAGTCAGCCAAAGGAAAAATAACTTTCTTAATCTGATCTTGACTAAGTTGACTTAAAAAGTAGGTTTGATCTTTATTTCCATCCTTTGGTCTCATCATATGCGTTATACCGTTTGCATCAGTAACTGTTTTAGCATAGTGACCCATGGCAATATAATCTGCATCTAAATCCATTGCAAATTCTAGGAATGATTTAAACTTGATTTCACTATTGCACATAATATCAGGATTTGGCGTACGACCCTTTTTATATTCGTCTAAGAAATATTCAAATACTCGATGCCAATATTCTTTTTCAAAGTTGATGGAATAATAAGGGATCCCTATTTTATCAGCAACCTTTTTTACATCTTCAAAATCTTCAGTTGCCGTACATACACCAGAATCATCGGTATCATCCCAGTTTTTCATAAAAACGCCGATTACATCATAACCTTGATTTTTCAATAACAAAGCAGCAACTGACGAATCAACGCCACCACTCATACCAACGACAACTCTGATTTTGCTATTATCGACCATTCAATCAATCCTCTACTTGAACAAGTATTTTGCGCTCAATTAAATCCTTTAAAATAAAATCTAGTAATTCAACTGTTGGCGCCAAAGCTTTATTCTTAAAAATATTTACCTTTTGCAAACCGTTTCGATCAGTGATCACCATTGTCAAATTACTTAAATCCTTGTTAATTGTCATCTTTAACTTAGTCGGTGCATTGTATGGAGAATCATTGTACAAAGGATGTTCATAATTAAAATTGCCTTTTGCTGTCTTTACAAAGCCAACATCAATTAATGCGTACAATTTTAAATCAGGGTTTAATGTAAATCGCCGATTATCACCATTGATCATAACAATATTTGCCATAATTAACCTCACTTATTAATAATAAGTTACTTTCTTTTTGAAAGCAAGCTATTTTTTTGCTTGTCTTTTTACTGCTAACTTGCTTAAAGCTTCAGCAAAAGCCTTAACTTCATCTAAACTAGTATAACGGCCAAACGATATTCTAATGGATTCGTTAATTCTCGGCGAATCTTCGCCAAAACATGCAATTAATACATGAGATGGTTCTAATGAACCAGCCGTACATGCTGAACCACCAGAAACAGCAAAACCTGCCAAGTCTAAGCTAGTTTGTAATACAGTTGTTGAAACACCATTTATCCTTAGATTTAACACATGATGCGAGACATTTTGTCCTACACCACCATTAATTTGATATTTCACCCCTGCGTTATCAAGTTCATCCAATATACATTGTTGGAAACTTTGATACTTTAATTGTAGCTCATTTCGATCGATTTTTTTTAGTTCCTTAACCGCTTCGCCAAAACCTGCAATTCCCGGAACATTTTCTGTTCCAGCACGTCGTTTTGTTTCTTGTTCCCCACCCATAATCAAACTAGGGAGATCAAGATCTTGTCGTTCATACAAGAAGCCTAAGAATTTTGGTCCATTTATCTTATGAGCTGAGACAGATAATAAATCAATTTCCATTTTTTTAACATCAATGGTTATATTACCCATCCCTTGTACATTATCAACATGGAAATATGCGTTAGTTGGTTTAACTATTTCGCCTATTTCGGCCAACGGATTGATGGCACCAACTTCATTATTTACCGCCATAATAGAAACAAGAATAGTATCATCAGTTAACGCTTGTTTTAATTCATCTAAGCTTATATGACCAGTTTCATCTACATTAAGGTAAGTAACACGAAAGCCCTCTTTTTCAAGTTGACGCATTGGATTTAATACTGAGGGATGCTCTATTTTTGTAGTTATCAAATGTTTTCCAAGATATGATCGACTATGAGCAACACCAAAAATAGCTGTATTATTACTTTCAGATCCACCTGAAGTAAAAATAATTTCGTTATCCTTGGCATTTATTTCAGAAGCAATTTCATGTCTTGCCTGATCAATCGTTCTTCTAGCTTGTCTCCCCAGTTCATATGTGCTAGATGCATTTCCAAAGTCGTTTTTCATCTCTGAGGTAATTACATCAATAACTCCATCTGACATAGGGGTAGTTGCAGCATTATCTAAATATATCTCCGCCAAATTACTTCATCTTTTCTATATAATCAGAAATCAATGTGGCCGCTTTAGCACCGACCCTCTTTACAAAAACATCAAAATCTTCTTCTGCACTTTCATCACCATTATCAGAAATTGCACGTAAAGCTACAAATGGTACATCGAATTGCCGCGCAACTTGCGCAAAAGCTGCACCTTCCATTTCAACACCAAGTGCATCCGGAAAATCATGCTTAATTTTTTCTTTCTGTTTTTGGGATGAAATAAATGAATCTCCAGTCACCACTAGGCCCTCATGAAATTCTACGCCATTATCGACTAAATATTTTGCAAAATCTGCTCTTTGCGCTGAATCCAACATAAAGCGAGCTGGTTGTCCAGGAACTTGTCCTTCCACATAATCCCCAGCATTCGTATTATGAGCGTCGTGGTAAGCAAATGAATTTACTAAGATCACATCTTCTTTATGGACTGATGGATCCATTGACCCTGCAGAACCCGTCAAAAAGACTTGATCAATTTTTTGGCAAGCTAGCAAACTAGCTAAATTCATTGCTGCTTGAACTTTTCCTATGCCACTTAATCCAATATACACATCATTTTCATTAACAGAAAAATGTTCGAATACAGTCGATCCGAACATTTCTTTTTTTCCTGAATGAAAATTGTTTCGATAGTATTCTGCCTCGATTTCCATAGGCACAATTATTGCAATTTTCATTATTACCTCGATCTATTTCTATAATTTAAACAAAGCTAATAATACTAGTGCGATTAGTACTACTAAGATAAAGATAACACAATTTAGCTTTTTCTTCAGTTTTAAAGCTTGATCTTCACTTGATACTATTTTTTTAGCGTCATCATCAATGACGTTGACTTCTTCAGCATTTCCTGCTAATGGTCGACGGTCGTCTTGTTCAAGTTCAGTTTCATCGCTAACTTCATCATTTTCACTAAATGCAGACTTTATATTTTTAAAGAAAGCCCTAGTTTTCTTGGTTTGTTGCCTTTTACGATAATCTGATCGTTTTTCTGTCATGCTTAATCTTTATCTCCAGTCAAAAGCATATTCTCCCAAAAGATAATTGCTAACACAGTTTTTGCATCTACGATCTTACCTTCAGCTAACAGCTTCTTTAGATCTGCTAAACTGTACCATTCAGCTTCTAGGAACTCATCTTCATCTAAAGGTCGTTTATCTTGTACTTTTGTCAATGTATCGCAATAGAAAAGATACATTAATTCATCAGAAAAACCAACTGATGAATAGAATTTTGAAACTTCTTCCCAATATTCCGCTTTGTAGCCACCCTCTTCGTTAAGTTCACGTTTCATCGCATCTAATGGAGAGACATCGGTTTCATCAATCAAACCAGCTGGAATTTCTAATGTCACTGCTTTAATCGGTTCACGCCACTGTTTTACCAACAACATCTGTTTTTGATCATTGATTGCAATTACACCAGCAGCTGGTTGATGTTTAACAATTTCTCTCGTTGCTGTTTCACCATTTGGTAGTTCAACAGTTCTGACAGATAAATCAACAATTCTTCCCGAAAAAATTTGCTTTGAAGAAATTTCAGTTTCATTCAGTTCCATAATTAGTCCTTTACATTGCTATCGGCTAAATAAACATTTACACACTGAAGGCCATTTTTTCCTTGAGCTAATTGATACTGCACCCTTTGTCCAACTTCCAAGCGACGATAGCCCTCTTCCTTAATTGCCGTATAAAAAACGAAATAAGACTTATGGTTTTGATCGTCCTCAATGAAGCCAAAAGAACTATTAGCATCAAATTGTTTTACCGTTCCTTGACGCATTATTCTAATCCTTCTTCAAGTGCTTCAGGGAAGTTTTCACGCACAATTTTGGCACAACGACCACAAAGTTGTGGTAAATCTTTATCTTCACCAAGATCCGTTCTAATCATACGACAACGTGGACATTCTTCACCTTCAGCTGGTTCAACTGATACAGCAACATTTTCATAATTTGTTGCTGATGCTGGAGCATCTTCTGAAGAAATAGTCAATTTGGAGACGATCAAAATTTCTCTTAACTCTGAATCAGAATTCAACTTGGCTAATAATTCACGAACTTCTTCTGATGGATATAAAGTAACAGCAGCTTCAAATGATTTACCAATTAGTTTGGCATTTCTAGCTTCTTCAAGAGCCTTTAAGACATCATCTCTGACTGCCATAAATTGTTGCCAATCTGCTAATAATTCATCATGGTTAGCATAAGTTTCAACTTCTGGCATATTGGTCAATTGAATATATGCTTCTTTTTCATGTAAGAAGCCCCAAATCTCTTCCATTGTGTGTGGCAAAATTGGAGTCAAGACCTTAGCCAATTTAACTGCTGCATCGTAAATAACAGTTTGCATAGATCTTCTTTCTTTACTGTTTTGTGCTTCAATGTATAGGACATCCTTAGCAAAGTCTAAGTAGAAAGCAGATAAATCATTTGAAATAAATTTAAAGACTTGCTTGAAAACAGTAGTGAAATCAAATCTATCATAAGCATCAAGACATGACTTAACTAAATCATTTAACTTAACTTCAAGATATTGGTCTACTGAACGTAAATCATCATAGACTACGCGATCAGTTTCAGGATCAAAATCAGACGTATTAGCTAACATATATCTGAAGGTATTTCTGATCTTACGGTAGCTTTCAGCCGCTTGATTCAAAATATCATATGAAACAGCAACATCTGAAGTAGTATCAGCTTGAGCTACCCAAAGACGAATAATTTCAGCACCCATCTTTTTAATTACATCATTTGGAGAAATTACATTTCCAAGTGACTTAGACATCTTGTGACCCTTATCATCCAAAACGAATCCTTGTGACAGAACTTGCTTATATGGTGCTTTGCCTTGTGTTGCTACTGAAGTAATCAAACTAGAATTAAACCATCCACGGTATTGATCTGAACCTTCTAGATACAAATCTGCAGGATAATTCAAATTGTCGCGATTCTTCATTACACCTGCCCAAGAAGAACCTGAATCGAACCACACATCAAGAATATCTTGCTCCTTGGTAAACTTACCATTTGGAGAGTGTTCGCTTGTAAATCCTTCTGGTAATAATTCCTCAGCAGTATGAGTGTACCAGGCATTAGTACCCTCTTTTTCAACAATTTTTGCTAGGTGTTCAATTGTTTCTGGTGTAACGATTGGAGTTCCATCTTCTGCATAAAAAATTGGTAATGGAACGCCCCATGCACGTTGACGGGATATTACCCAGTCACCACGATCCTTGATCATATTATATAGACGAGTTTGACCCCATGATGGCATAAAGCTTGCTTTATTAATTTCATCAAGGATTTCATTTCTAAATTTTGAAATTGAAGCAAACCATTGTGTTGTTGCTCTAAAAATAACCGGTTTCTTAGTTCTCCAGTCATGTGGGTATGAGTGCGTAAAGAAGCTTAATTTTAGTAATGCACCTACTGCCTCTAATTTTTCAACAACTACTTTATTTGCATCATCATAAAACATACCAACCAAATCAGGATCTGGAACTTCATCAGTAAAGCATCCCTTATTGTCAATTGGACTAAATACTGGTAAACCGTATCTTTGTCCAACATTGAAGTCGTCTTCACCAAAACCTGGTGCAGTATGAACTAGACCAGTACCATCATCAGCGGTTACATGCATACCAGTCATAACTAAACTATCTTGATCATAAAGTGGGTGTTTGGCAACCATGCGATCCATCTCTGAACCTTTAAGATGTTGCACTACTTCATAATTTTCCCAGCCCAAAGTTTCTGCAACTGCTTCGAGGCGACTAGTACCAACAACGTACTTCTTGTCGCCTACTTGAACTACTGAATAGTCAAATTGTGGATTAACAGAAATACCTAAGTTGGCTGGAATTGTCCATGGAGTAGTAGTCCAGATAATGAAGTAAGTATTTTCAGTATCTAAAATTCCTTTGCCATCTTTAACTGGAAAAGCAACATAGATATTAGGGGACTTTACATCATGATATTCAACTTCTGCTTCAGCCAAAGTTGATTCACTTGACCATGACCAGTACACTGGCTTTTTACCTTTGTAGATATAGCCTTTTTCAAACATCTTGCCAAATACCCGGATTTCTTCAGCTTCAAATTCAGGTTGTAAAGTGATATATGGGTGATCCCAATCAGCTAAGATTCCTAGTCGCTTGAAATCGGTTCTTTGCTTTTCAATTTGTTCCATTGCAAATTGACGGCAAAGTTCACGATACTTTGCGCGATCCATAGTTTTACGATCTACGCCTTGTTTTGCCAATTGTTGTTCAATTGGAAGTCCATGAGTATCCCAACCAGGAACGAAAGGAGCATAGAAGCCTCTCATGTTCTTATAACGAACAATAATATCTTTAGAAATCTTATTTAAAGAGTGCCCCATATGGATATTACCATTGGCAAACGGAGGGCCATCATGTAAATCAAATCTTGGATTTCCTTGATTTAACTTCAAGCGTTGTTCATACAGCTTGTTGTCTTCCCATTCTTTTTCCCATTCAGCTTCGCGAACAGGTAAGTTTCCACGCATTTTGAATTTAGTTTTTCCTAAATTCAAGGTTTCCTTTATTTTCATAGTTTTCCTTCCCTTACTAAGCCACGGAATAAATTAAAAACCTCGTCCTAAGATTAGGACGAGGTTAACCGTGGTACCACCTAAATTGAGCAAACTGCTCCACTTATCATTGCGTATCGTGCAACAGACGAATAAATCTACTGACAGCTGATCAAGTCTATGGCTCTTATGCTAATCTTTCACCATCATTAGCTCGCTGATTTGCCTCAACTTTTACTGTCGATTTATTTAATTATGATTCTTGTAATCATCTGGAAAAACAATTACTGGTCCAGCACTGGGATTTAATTCAGGTTCAGGATCTGCTATATGATTAACAGATTCATGACTTGGACTATCACCAGTCAGTATCTCTGGTTGTTCATCAGTTTCTTCAGGCTCTTGAGTAGAGTTTAAGTCATCTAAGTCATCTTTGTCAATAACATCTGGTTCTTCCTCGCCAAATTCTTCATCCAATTCGGCTTCACGACGAAATTCGTCATCTTGACTTTCGACAGTTGGTAATGGTTCAGAACCATCCCCTGGATAGAATCTTTCTGTATGATAAAACTTATCAAGTGCTCTTTGCCACTCATCGTCTGATAGACTATCAATTTGTTTTTGAAGCATATCTTGAATATGATTTCTAAAACTACCAATCTCCTCTTTTAGACGCTCATAATCAGACTTAATAACTTCTTGTTGTTGACGTTGATAATTTGTATCAGTTTCTGCTTGTTTTTTTGCTTCTTGAATAATTCGTTCTGCTTCTTTTTGAGCGGAAGCTTTCAATTCATTAGCAGACTTTTGGGCAGAAATCAGAACCTCGTTTAATTCTGACCTTTTTTGTTCAAAATCTGCTAATTTTTGTTCTAATTGATGAACTTGTTCGGTCAAAGTTACATTTTGATTTTTCAAATCAACTACTTCATCAAGCGCATCACCATATGAATCTACAATTTGATCTAAATAACTATCAACTTCATAACGATCATAGCCAGACCGACCACGATGTTTAAATTCCTTATTATGAATGTCCATAGGAGTTAATTGTATCTTTTTTTCGCTTGCCAATGTTTTAGCACCACCTTAAATTTACCTTTTCTAGTTGTCGTAATTTCGACTACTTTTATTCTACCAAAATGACGTAAACTGATTATATCATCTACCTTAATTATTATATTAGAATTCCTAGTTTCAAGCCAATTTAATTTAACATCACCTTGTTCAATTACATCTTTTATTTTTGTTCTGCTAAGTCGAGAAATACCGGCTAAGATTGAGTCAAGTCGCAATGATGAAACTATTTCATCTTTTTCAATGGAGGTATCTTCGGGAATAATGATTTCTTTGCCAGCAACCTCTCTAATTCGCACCTTGTTTCGACCGATCCGATCAATTTGCTCAAGGAAAAATGGCCTAAGCTCTGTTTTAGCGAAAAATTGCCATCGACCGGATTCATCATGAATAATATCACCAAAAGTCCCTAATTCAATCCCGCTGTTTGCCAAACTTCCCAGAATGTCGCTATGACGTAATTGAATAAACTTATTAGCATACTCAACTTCAAATGCGGTTATTTGAAAATCTTCAGGTTTTATTTCTGAATCACGTTCACTAATATAAACTCGTCTCTTTTCAGCATCAGGATAACCACCAAAGTCATCTATAAAAAATTCATTGCCAATTATTTCTCTTAAAATATGAATTTGTCCTGGATCTAAAAAGTCGGTTAATAGGTCATTGTCATGATATTCAACTTGATTATATAGGGCAATTAAGTCATCTATTTCTTTAGTTTTACCATATTGTTGATAAAACCATGCTCGACTCTTCTCCTTCATAATACTCAATACCTTTCTCAAAAATAAAAGCGAGGCAAAACCTCGCTTTTATTAACCTAAAATTTTATACAAAATATTAAATAGCCAATTTAACGCATAATTTTGAATAAAGTAAAGTATAAACAATCCAATCACTGCTGAAACATCGATTCCAGTAGCAAATGCTAACTTCCTTATTGGTCCTTGCCTAAAGAGGTTTAGATATGGATCAACAATTTTATCCAATAATCTACCTAAAGTCGAATTTGCAAGAAATGGTAACCAGCTCATTATTGCATCAATTACGATAAATATTGAGTACAACCAAAGAATGTACTGTAAAGTTATCACAACATAGTATGCTACCATTAGTTCAAATTATCCTTTTTATCGATTAATTCACTAATTTTGCCATCAGTTTGGAACTTTGGTGGAGTGGCAAGAAAAATCTTATCACCGATTCTTTGAATTTCGCCATTCAAAGCATAGATCGTGCCAGTAATAAAATCAACTACTCGTCTGGCTGCTCCATCCTCCATACGGCTAAAATTAATGACTACAGCCTTATTCTTAAGTAAATTTTGCGCTACATCCTTGGCATCAGAATATACACGTGGTTCGTACAAAACAATTTGACTTTTAGCCGCATCAATTCCTGATTTAATCGAAACAACATTGTTATGATTAATCGAATTTAATGGGATTTGATTGTTGTCAGAATTGTCCTGTTGAACATATTCTTCCTCATCGAATTCCTCATCATCAGAAATACCGAGAAATTTTCCTAATTTATCAAAAGCCATTGTTCCTGCTCCTAACTAGTTTTCACCACGGTGCTTAAGAAATGGAATGTCATTATTATCATCATCGTCTGCAGCACTAGTTTCTATTTGTGGGATGTTAGATGCTTGATCATTATCATCAAATGCATCAAAATTACTGTTACTATTTTGAGTTACACGAGTTCTTCTTGCAGATTGATTATCATCTAAGCCCCAAACATCAGTTGGGTTATCAATCATAGGTTCGTGTGGAACAGCACGATGAAATTCGCCATTATCAGAATTTACTGGCTCTGCGTTTGATGCAACAGGCTTTTCTTTAGCTGGTTCAACAGTTTTAGCTACACTACGTGCAGAAACTTGTTGACCATGACCAGGTAAGTCACTAGAGCGCTTTTCTTCAATTTCAGAATCAATACCTGTTGCAATTACAGTAACTACAACTTCATCCCCAAGATTTGGATTGATTGACGTACCGAAGATAATGTTAACATCATCCCCTGCAGCCTTAGAAACAATTTCTGAAGCATCTTGAGCTTCAAACAAAGTAAGATCTGGTCCACCTGTGATGTTAAGCAATACTTGTTTAGCTCCATCGATTGAAACTTCCAATAATGGAGATGAAATAGCCAATTTAGTAGCTTCAACAGTTCTGTTTTCACCACTAGCTCTACCAATACCCATTAGTGCTGCACCTTGGTTCTCCATAACTGTCTTAACATCAGCGAAGTCCAAGTTTACGTAGTCGGTTGAAGTAATCAAATCTGATATACCTTGAACACCTTGCTTAAGGACGTTATCAGCTTCCTTAAAAGCATCCATCATAGGTGTCTTCTTATCAACCATTTCTAACAAACGGTTATTGGCGATAATAACAAGAGTATCAACATATTGCTTTAATTGCGTAATTCCATCAGTAGCGTTTTTAGCACGCTTTGGGCCTTCAAAACTGAAAGGACGTGTAACAACGCCTACAGTTAAAGCACCAGTTTCACGAGCAATTTTAGCTACTACAGGTGCAGCACCAGTTCCAGTTCCGCCTCCCATACCAGCAGTAATGAAAATCATATCTGCACCCTTAAGTGCATCTTCAATTGTTTGTTCACTTTCTTCAGCTGCTTTTTGGCCTACTTCAGGGTGTGAACCAGCACCTAAACCTCTAGTTAATTTAGGTCCTAATTGTATTTTATCTTCAGCTTTATTACTATTTAGTGCTTGTACATCAGTATTGGCAGCAATGAAGGAAACTCCTTGTACGCCGTCATCAATCATTCTGTTAACTGCGTTACCACCGGCTCCACCAACACCGATTACTTTAATGACAGCATTTTTATTGTCATCTGAATCGAATGTAAAATCCATCTACTTAACCACCTTTAATCAAAGAACTTTTTGAAGAAATCCTTGACGCTTCTAGTTCTATTTTTTGTATCTTTTGCTTGTTGTTTACGCGAAGACTCTGAATGTCCTGCTTTTTTATTATTATAAGCTAATTTTGCTTCACTTTCACTAGTCGCAGCAGTTCTTTTCGAATTTTTCTCTATTTGTTCGCTTTGAACCCTTACTGCTTTTTTAGTAATAGTTTCACCGTATAACGCTTGATTTACTAAATTATCAATATCGGATAAGCTATTAGCATAGTTAATAATACCATACGAAGCTGCATAAATTGGGTTTCTCATACCCATTTGAGTCGGTTGATATATTCTGGTCTTCGTTCCTAAAACTTCAGAAGTTAACTTATCAATTCCAACAAGCAAACTTGTACCACCAGTAATAACAATTCCGCCTGGGAGCTTAAGAGCATTAGATTTGGCTAATCCCTTTCCAACTCTACTAAGCATTTGCATTAAGCGGGCATTAATAATCTTGCTTAAATATGCTTCAGTCACCATACTCTGACCATTTACACTATTAACAGCGAATTGGTCCTTATCAGATGCTTGGGAAAGATCAGCATATCCATAATCCAACTTTATTTGTTCGGCATCTTTTTTGGATGTACTTAAAACAACAGAAATATCGTTAGTAATATCGCTACCGCCTTCAAGGTCAACCTTTGCGTACTTAATCTGTCCTTCACGAATTACTGTTGCTGTTGTGGTACCTCCACCAAGATCTAAAATAATCGATCCAAAAGTTCTTTCGCTTTCTTCTAATGCTACACTTGCAATCGCTAAAGGTGTAGGAACAAAGAAACTATTCTTGTATCCTGCACGCTCAATTGCCTTGCGAATGTTGTGGAGTGGTCCAGAAGGCGCCGTTAACAAAATACCTCTTACAGCCAAAGAATGTGCGATCATCTTACGCGGATCATCAACTTCAGTTTTCCCATCAATAATAAAATGATTTGGTAAAAACGATATTGGACCACGACCATCTTTAACTGCAGACTTAATTGCCGCCTGTAAAACACGAATTACATCGGCATCACCTATTTCAGTACCTTTTTCGCCAACTGTAGTAATCCCAGCTGCACTTTCCATTTGGATCATGCCTACGGGTATTCCAATAATAACGTTATAAATACTGGTATTAGTCTTTTCTGCAACTTCTCGCAAAGCTCTGCTTATAGCTGAAGCTGTTTGATCGATATCTACAATTTCACCATGCCGCATTCCTGTATTTGGAGTAGTAACTGCCCCAATAACTTTTCCGGAATCGGCTACAACTGCTTTTATAGTGGTGGTTCCAATATCAATGCCCACCAACAAATTTGAATTATCCAAAGTTAAGCCCCCATTAATAACTGCCCCAAAAAAAGTTTAACATAAATCTTGAATCTTGACAGCTTAAGATATGCCAAAAGCCTTTTTTTCGTGTGAATTAAGCGGTCTACTGAATGCACCAATTTCAAAATCAATTAAGCTATTTTTACCAGCTTTTTTCTTAATAATATCATAGTATTGAATTTTATTTCCAAGTGTATCAATATTTCCAATTATTACATTGCCATCCTTCATTACTAGTATTATTTGCGTCCTTCGCTTTGTGCTGGCACTAAGTAACTTAACTTGATTACGAAATTCATCAGGAAAGCTATTAAACAATTTCAAATCATCTTTAAGCGAGACTTTGTGGCTATAGCCAATAAATATTGGCTTATCCTGATTAATCTCTGACCAAGCTAATGATTGACTACCTATCTTGCCATTTGAAAGAATTTTCCGATAGCGATCACCATCTTTGATAAAGCCTATTGCCTCGTACTCCTTAACATTCAAAACTAATTGATTTAAATTTTTAACACTTACCGAAATCTGCTTAATTTCTGGATACTTACCTGATAATCGCTTAGTTAGTTTTTGCTTATGTGAAGTATATGTTACTACTTTATCACTTGCATTTATGCCTGAATTTTGAACCAGCTGTTTAGATGGTAAATCTTCAGCACCTAACACTTGAACCACGCTGATATTAGCTAATGGAGAAACATAATATCCTAAACATAAAATAGCAATAAATGATACGCCTAGAATAATACCTAAATTGATAGATAAAGATTTTCGTCTTTCATAGCGTAATTTTGAAAGTGAGGTAGATAGTTTAGGCTTCTTACTCTTCTTTTTTTGCCTATCAGAAATATGATTTAGATATGGTGACAATTCCTTTCTTGGATCAATTTTTGTTACCGTTTTTTTCTCTTTAGCCATCTGCCTCACTCCTTTCATTAGTGCTTAATTTCTTGCATAACCTTGATTACTTGATCTGCCGCATCCGGAACGCCTAACTTTTTAGAATTCAAAGACATTTCTTTTGCATATTTGTCATCTAATAAAATGTGGTCAATTGATGAAACAAAATTATTAGCATTTAAATCATCTTCTGGTAATACCAAAGCAGCTCCTGCTTTTTCCAAATCTTGTGCGTTCTTCATTTGATGGTTATGAGTAACATTTGGACTTGGAATTAAGATTGCCGGAACACCTAAAGCAGTAAATTCAGCAATGCTAGTTGCGCCTGATCTCGAAACTACACAAGTAACTTGAGGAAGAACAGCTGGCATATTTTTGATATATGGCAAGACTTTGATATATTTTCCTAAATCAAAATTTTCCAACTTTTTCATAACTGCATCATAGTAATAAGTTCCAGTAGCCCAAATAATTTGATATGGCTTTTCTTTCAACTCAGTTAATGATTGCAACATGATGCGATTAATTGCTAATGCACCACGAGATCCCCCAAAAACCAGAACTGTTGGCATTTCAGGATTCAACTCTAATTCTTTTTTGATATCAACATCATTGCTATGCAATCCTAGAACTTGCTGTGATCGCGGATTACCCGTTTTTACAAGTTTATTTTTTTCAGAAAACTGTTTTGCAGCGTCATCAAAACTATAACAAATTCGATCAACATAATGTCCCAAGAATTTATTAGCTAAACCAACTACAGAATTTGATTCATGAATTAATGTTGGAATATGCATTTTTGCTGCTTCATAAACCATTGCTCCCGAAACATAACCACCCGTTCCCAAAACAACATCCGGTTTAAATTCAGTTATAATCTCTCTTGCTCGCTTTGTTGCCTTGATAAATAAATCGATTGTCTCAAAGTTCTTTAACGGGTGTTTCCGATTAAAGCCCCGGATCTTGATAGTTTTGAAATTTATCCCTGCTGCAGGAACAATTTTCGATTCCAAGCCTTTTTCTGTCCCAACAAACAAAATTTCTGATTTATCAGCTATTCCGGTTTGTTCTAATCGTTCAATGATTGCCATTATTGGGTAGATGTGGCCACCTGTACCGCCACCAGTAAAAATTACTCTCATGATTACTTAGTCTTTAATTCCTTCACAAATTTTACGAAATAATCTCCACGATCTTCAAAAGTCCTGAATTGATCCCAAGAAGCATTAGCTGGTGAAAAGAGAATTACATCCCCTTCTTCAGATAATTCATATGCTCTAGGTACTGCTTCCTGTAAAGTATTTACAATCACGATCTCTTTGACACCTGCTTTTCTTGCAGCATCAGCTAAGAGATATCTAGTTTCTCCATACAAAACAACTGATTTAACATGTTTTTTGATTAGAGGTACTAATTCATCAAATACAAAACCACGATCAAGACCACCAGCAATCCATACCTCTGGGACATCAAATGCTGGAATAGCAACACTAGCAGCCTCTATGTTAGTAGATTTTGAATCATTGTAAATTTTGCGACCTTCTAAAGTCATAACGTATTGTAGACGATGTTTAGCGCCACCGAAAGTAGTTAAAACGGCTTTAATATCATCATTTTCAGCACCCATAATCTGAGAAATAGCAATTGCAACTAGACAATTCTGTTGATTATGCACGCCTGGAAGCTTTACATCTGCTTTCTTAATAACTTCTTTTTTATGACTAAACAAAAATTCATTTCCAATATATAAATCTGCACTTGAATCACTTTCAGAAAAAGTAACAATCTTAGCTTGTGTACGCTCTTTTTCTTTTTCAAGAATATCCTTTTGATCGAAATTGGCAATAAAGTAGTCTGCTTCTGTCTGCGATTGTGTAATTCGCAATTTGGCATCTACATAATTTTCAAAGCTCTTATGATAATCCAAGTGAACATTATTATAAATGTCAACAATAGCTGCTACTTTTGGCTTGATGTCTTTTACACCTAATAATTGGAAACTTGAAATCTCAACAACTAAAATATCATCCTTGGTTGCTTTTTGTACTACATCAGAAATTGGGACGCCAATATTTCCAACTGCATATGCATGATGACCTAATTTTTGTAAATGATGATCAAGAATCTGCTGGGTTAACATCACTGTTGTGGTTTTACCGTTAGAACCAGTTACGCAAACATATGGTGCTTCACTAACGGTTAAGGCAATTTCTGGTTCAGTATAAATTGGTAAACCAACTTCTTCAGCCTTTTTAACCATTGGATTGTCATAGGGAATACCCGGATTTTTGACCATAAAATCAAATTTTTCTTGATCGAACAGATCAAGTGGATGATATCCTCCTATAACTCTTACGCCACTTGCTTCTAATTCCTTAGCTTGGTCATTATTTGTCAAATCAGCTTTATCATTCAAAGTCAATTTTGAACCAAGTTTTAACAATAAATTACTTACCGCAAAACCACTTTTACCTAAACCTAAGATAAGTACTTTTTTGTTTTCAAACTTGTTTGTCGTTTTCATCTTTGCTTTTTTATCCCCAAATCATTATATAAACTAAACTACCAATCAAACCCACTAACCAAAATACAATGTCAACTTTCCATTCAGACCAGTGCATCATTTCAAAATGGTGATGAATTGGTGTCATTTTGAAAATACGTTTTCCCGTAGTCTTAAAAGATATGACTTGCAAAATAACACTAGCGGTTTCACATACAAATACTATCCCAATTAACAAAAGTGACCATGGACGATTTAAGAAGATGCTTACAGCAGCTAAACCACCACCTAAAGCTAAAGATCCAGCATCCCCCATGAAGATTTTGGCAGGCTTATGATTAAAGATAAAGAATGTAATCAATCCACCAATTACACTCATACAGAACAATAATACCGCTTGATTATGCTCTTGATAAGCAATGTATGAATAAGTACCGTAAGCAATAATTGAAAGCCCCGTTGCTAAGCCATCTAAACCATCAGATAAGTTAACAGCGTTGGAGTATCCCACTAACCAAAAAATCAAAAATAAAACAAAAATTGCTAAATTATTTACATTTCCAACAAATGGAATAAATAGACTGAACTTGAAACCATCACTTAAAGAAATAGCTACGATAACTGCAGCAATAATTATTTGAAGTGCCAGTTTTTGCCATGCACGAAGACCAAGATTGCGTTTAAAGTACAACTTAATCCCATCATCAAGAAAACCGATAATGCCATATCCTAACAAAGAAATTAATAAAATTAAACTAATTTTGGTAAATTGATGTTGCCATGCAGCCACCCAAACTGTTGAAATTACAGCGGCAAGAACAAAAATTGTTCCTCCCATTGTAGGCGTACCCGATTTTTTTTGATGCCACTTGGGGCCCTCATCACGAATTTCTTGTCCTTCATGATGTGACCGCATAAAGATAATCAGCCACGGTAAAAATATCGCTGTTAAAACCAGTGAACTAACCATTGCCACAATACTTATAACCATTTTTATATATCTACTCCTTTAAATTGATCTTCAATTTGCTATTAGATTTGAGAATCGTTCCCGGACTAATATTTTGATGATAAACTTTGCCACTACCTTTTAGAGTGACCTTAATACCAGTTAGATTTGAGAATTGATGCACATCTTCAATTGACCAGCCCTTCATGGTAGGCATCTTCAAACTACCAGAAGTCAAAACAAACACTTTAGCACCATTCTCAGCCTTCTGTGAGGCTTTAATTCCTTGAGCAAGAACTTTATTTCCAGAACCTAACTTATAAAGATTTAAGCCCAAACTGGTTAACCTTGTTTTAGCTTGCGTTACTGTTAAATCTTTTAATTTAGGAACGGTTGCCGTTAATTCAGGGGCTTGATTATTCTGTGACATAATGATCACACGATTCATTAACGGCTTGAAAATTGAAGCTAAAATTGTTTCTGCAGGATCACTCATTCTTCTTGGTTGCTTCATCGTAATATAAACACAATAACGAGGATCCTTTGTAGGAGTTACTCCTACAACTGAAAAGATGTAGTTACTATTTCCTGTAAAGTAACCACCACCTTTGGGATTTGCAATCTGTGCTGTACCCGTTTTAATAGCGATGCTTTGTCCTGTCATTTTATATGCATAACCTGTACCGATGCTCTTACTTAAAACACGCTTCATATTATCAATTAATACTTTCCGTGTTTTTGCGCTATAAACCGGATTACCGACTTTCTGAGTCTGATAGCCCTTAATGGTATTACCGTCACTATCAGTAATCTTATCAACAAATTGTGGTTTTACCATTTGACCATCATTGCCCAAACTACTGAATGCTTGCATCATTTGCATAACATTCACATTGACACCTTGGCCAAAACTAGTTGCTGCTTGATCAGTTACTGTACCAAATGACAACATTCCTGCCTGTTCACCTGGTAATGTTACGCCAGTCTTTTTACCAATTCTGAAACGGTTTAAATATTTCTTCCAAGTCTTACTACCCATTTGCTGTTCAAGATGAACAAAACCAGTATTACTTGATCTAGCAAAGGCTTGCCAATAAGGAATACTTCCCCATCCTGATCTTAACCAGTCGTGAATAGTAGCGCCACCAACTACAACTGATCCTGAATTGTAATAAGTATTAGGCATGTAGTGTCCGCTATCTACTAAAGCAGCTAGTGTTAAAATCTTAAAGACGGAACCAGGTTCATAAGTATCTTGAACCAAAATATTCCGATAGGAGTTAGTCAAGCCTTTTTTAGTTTGAGGATTAAACGTAGGTCTTTGAGAAGCTGCCAATACTTTCCCAGTTTTCATATCCTCGACCACCACCGTCATACTTACAGGATCATATTTACTTTGAACTTCAGAAAGCCTGGTTTCCAAAAAACTTTGTAATTGTGAATCTAAAGTTAGATATAAATTATCTCCATTTTTCGGAGCCTTATATGTTTGACTATTGTTAGCAATTTGATTGTTAGAAGCATCAACTGCAGAAATCCGATAGCCATCTTTACCAGTCAAGATATCGTTATACCAAGCCTCTAGTCCCATTGTTCCAACAAGATTAATGTTCCCTTTTTTATCATAAACAGGTTGCGATAACCCGATGATATGTGAGGCAAAATTACCATTAGGATAAAGTCTTGAAGGCGTTTCTATAAACTTAATACCTGGTAGTTTCATATTTTCAATTTGATTTTTCTGACTTTTGGTTAAACCACTACCACTGCTACCAAATTGAACTTGAAATGCCTTTTTCGGTGGGTTCAGATATTTTAAAATCTGCGTCTCGGATATAGGTAAAACTGTTGCTAATTTTTGAGCAGTTTTTTCTTTATCTACAACATATTCTGGCTGATTCTTATAATTTATTGATGATTTATCAAGAATTGCATAGATTGTATATAAATGTGAATCTTCTGCAATTGCCAAGCCATTACGATCATAAATCGTTCCCCGCGTTGCCTTAATCACCTCATTGCGATGATAAAGTTGTTCGGTTCTAGCAGATATATCTTGCCCTTTGATCGTTTTAGAGATCCCAATATACAAAAATCTTCCCATAAATATAAGAAAAACCAAAGCCACGGCTAATTGGAGAATTCTCCCCACCGTAAAGCGGTAGTCGTGGGCTTTGGATTTTTGTAATTTTAAATTACTCTTTTTCTTTTTCATTAGCGAATTGTCCTAATGTTTTTATCTATTAACGTCAGACCTTTTTCACGAGCTATCTTGTTTAATCTAGTAGTTGAAGTTAACTCGCCGATCTGTTGTCTTAGATCAGTCACTTCATTTTGATTCTTCGAAATTGACTGCTGGATATCACTCAACTGTTGCTGAGTGGAGGCTGCAGTAATACTTGAAGAAATCAAGAAAACTATCATTCCAATTGAAACGACGCTTCCAAGAACAACTAACATTCTCTCAAAAAAAGTCCAACGAACATAACGTGGATTATAAACCCGTTGTCTTTCCTGCGTGAATTCGACTTCTTTTTCGGATTCAACCTCATAATTTCTAGCAGAACTATCAGCCATTATTCTTCCCTCATCATATCTTCTCTGCAACCCTTAATTTTGCACTGTGTGAGCGGTTGTTGTTTTCAAGTTCTTCTGTAGAAGCAATGATCGGTTTCCGGTTAACCAACTTTAACGTTGGTTTTAAGTTTTCAGGGATCACCGGCATACCTCTCGGTACTTCTACTTCTGAATATTTCTTAAAAATCCTTTTAACGATTTTATCTTCATCCGATTGAAAAGTAATGACACTTATTCTTCCACCAGGCTTAAGCATTTCAATAGCTTCTTCAAGAGAAGTTTGTAAAACTTCCAATTCATGATTCACAGCCACTCTTAAAGCCTGAAAACTCTTCTTTGCAGGATGTCCTCCTGTTCGTCTTGCATAAGCAGGAATTGCATCTTTAATAATATCTACCAATTGAAATGTTGTTTCAATCGGTTGATGCGATCTTGCTTCAACTATTTTTCGAGCTATTTGACGAGAAAATTTTTCATCGCCAAACTTGAACAGTATTTTAGCTATTTCTTTTTGGTCATATGTATTGACTATCTTATAAGCATCAAGTTCTTGGCTTTGATCCATTCTCATATCAAGTCGTGCATCGAAGCGATACGAAAATCCTCGATCAGCTTGATCAAATTGTGGTGAAGACACACCCAAGTCGTAATATATTCCATCAATTCCATCAGAGTAACCTAGCTCAACCAGATTTTCCTTAAGATGACTAAAATTGTCATGGACTAATTTCAACCTTGGATTGCTTCCATTTTGCAATAAATCAGCAAAGTTTAACTCTGCTGCTTGAATTGCATATTCATCTTGATCAAAACCAATCAACGTTCCGCTTTGTAGCTTGCTAAGTAAATATCTAGCATGCCCGCCTCCACCAAAAGTGGCATCGACATAAAGACCATCGTTTTTCGGTTTTAAATTGTCTATTGTTTCGTGTAAGAGAACACTGGTGTGCTTGAATTCCATATTTTTATAGTTCAATATCATCCAAATTTTCTGCGATTTCATCATAGTCGTCGTTTGCTTGATTTGAAAACTCGGTCCACTTTTCAAGCGACCAAATTTCAATTCGGTTTGAAACACCTATAATGATACATTCTTTTGTAAGCCCGGCATGCTCTTTTAATGTCGTGGTCAGATTAACACGCCCTTGCTTGTCGAACTCGCATTCCATCGCACCAGAGTAAAATAAGCGCATAAAAGCACGTACATTTCTCTTCGTCAACGGAAGTTTCGCTAATTTGGCTTCAATTTTTTGCCACTCATCAATCGAGTAGCCAAAAATGCAGCCTTCCATCCCTCTAGTGAACACCATTTTTGCACCAACTTGATTACGAATTTTAGCTGGTATAATTAACCGACCTTTATCGTCCAAGTTGTGCTGATACTCACCCATGAACATGGTCTAGCCCCCTTCCAATGAATAATTTACCACAATTCCCCACTTCCTACCACTTAAACCACAAAAAAAGCTGTTTTTTTTTTTGCTTTTTACACCTTAGGATTGAAAAATAAAAAAACTTCGAAAAAAATAAACTTAATCGAAGTTTTTATACCATCATAGTGAATAGCAAACCTATATACCAAAACACTGAACATAGACTTAAGTATTTCCAAATATCATATAAAGTCTTAGTTAGCGATAAATTTTTATTTTTTATCGCAGCCTCAACTGTTATCCAAACTACCAAAATAAAAAAGAACAAAAAGCCGTAAGGTAAAAACGATGGCCGATGTTGCATTTTAGTTATGTAACTACATGCTGGTAAGAAAAAAATTGGTAATAAATCTGAGCCACTAAACTGAGCTTTAGGTAATAACGTATTAATCAGAAAAGAAATGCCCAATCCACAAATCGGCAATAAAAAAATTAACACTAGCATGAAAAATCCTCCATGTTTCTATTTTATCCTTTTACATAATTGAAAAAAATAGCTTTTCATCATAAAATATCTTTCAGTAGGAGGTTTTTCAATGGCTCGCAGAAAGAAAAGATCAAAATTTGAAAAATTAACCATTTTTATGGCACTTTTAATGGCCTTAGTTACTATTTTAGGTGTTGTTTTTCAAGCTTTAAGTGCATTAGGTTGGCTTTAAACAAGCAGCGGTTTTAATTTTATCAAACAAATAAGCAGGTAGCATTAATTCAATTTGCTACCTGCTTTTCTTATACTTTGATAAACAGTTGTTTATTTTTTCGACACTTATTGTCGATAGGCCGATAAATCAACTAAAAATGGATAATTTCGAATCATTCTTTCCCATAGCCAATAACTAACCACAAAAAAGATAATCGCCGACCCAATTGTCCCAGGAATGCTCATCAAAAGCTGTTTAACTGAAGTTGAAATAATACCCGTTGCATTGAAAATAAGCCAAGTATATGCATCGAAAAGTACCGTCCCACCTATTGCAACCATCAATCGGGCTAACCAAATCTCTGGCCAATAGCGTGCAATCTTTTGACTTAACCAACAAATTATTGGCAAGAAAAAGGTATAGATCCCTAAAAAGCCAAAGTTAAACAAGTCAGCTACTATTCCTGCTCCCAACGCAAGCCAAACTTCTTTTTCGTTAATATCGTCAAGTAATCCTATCAATATTACCCCTACCAGTAATAGAGAACTGCTTACCGTAAAATTAAACAGTCGGTTTAAATAAAGCGAACAAGTGCCATCAAGAACAATTGCACCTAATAAAAGAAGTGCCAAAATCCATTTACGAAAGGTACGCATTAGTTGGCAGCCGCCTCTCTATTAATTACTGTTACAACCGAAGGATCATCGATTTCCCCTGCAGGTTTGATTCTGATTAAATTTGACAAGCCAAATTGATCTCTAGTTGTTTTAGCAACCGTTCCAATCAAAAGGCCTTTAGGTGAATTGCCACCCATTCCACTAGTATAAACCCTAGTTCCTTGTTTCAACTTCAAGCTATCAATCACTTGAGTTAAAGCTAAATTGCCATTTGAATCTACCGTAATAATTCCGTGAACTTGTTTTCCATTGCCTGCTGTAGCTTGGACTGCAAAACGATTAGCTGATTTATCCGTTGTAGTTATCAATTCTACTTTTGCTGAAGCCGCATTAACCTCAATTATTCGTCCTATTACGCCACCATTACTCATAACCGCTTGGTTCTTTTTAACGCCTGATGTGGCTCCTTTATCAATTACAAGTAAATCAGACCAAGTATCAGAAGATCTTGAAATTACAGTTGCATTTATTGGCTGATAGCCGGTCAATGTGCTTTTCATTTTTAATGCTGATCGCAATTGTTGATTTTCAGCTTCTAAGCTCTGATTTCTAGCCTTAGTTTGTCCTAAATCAGTTACCTGGCTTTTGAGATAATCATTTTCTTTTTGCAGTTTCAGCAACTGATCTACGTTTGTTAATCCTCCAGAAATTATACTTACTGGCACGTTTACAATTTTTGAACCAATAGCAACAACATCATTACCCAAACTTTGAATTAAAAATGGCGTATTTCGTTTATTCCGCAAACTTACACTACCACCAAGAACAGCCAAAAAAACAAATACGATCATAACAGCAGTTAATAATTTTTTGTTTTGTAAAAATTTCTTCATACCATATGATCCCAAAATAAAAACCGGCCTTACGCCGGTTTAAATATTATTTACGACTTCGACGCATTACTTCGATATTCTTAAGTGATTCGCCAGTACCAATTGCAACACAATCAAGTGGATCTTGTGCAATAAATACTGGAACTTTAGTTGCTTCAGAAATCACTTCAGGTAAGTTCTTAAGTAGAGCGCCACCACCTGTTAAAACAATACCATGGTCAATAACGTCAGCTGCGATTTCTGGTGATGTTTGTTCCAAAGTCTCCTTAATTGCAACTATAATATCTTGAACAACATCTTGAATTGCAGTTGCAACATCAACTGCTTCAATTTCAATTGATTTAGGCAAACCAGTAACTAAATCACGACCTCTAATATTCATAGCTTCGATTTCTTTTGATTTTTCAATTGAAGCTGAACCAATTTGAATCTTAATATCTTCAGCGGTTCTTTCACCAATCAAAAGATTAAACTTAGAATGAACATAATTGATAATCGAAGTATTAAACTTGTCGCCCGCTTGTCTGATTGAAGTTGATGAAACAATACCACCAAGAGAAATTGTTGCAACATCAGTAGTACCACCACCAATATCAACTACCATAGACCCAGTTGGATCCATAACTGGTAAACCAGCGCCAATTGCAGCAGCAAATGGTTCTTCAATTACAAAAGCTTCACGGGCACCAGCAACACGAGCTGCATCGATTACTGCTCTTTTTTCAACTTCAGTAACCCCAGAAGGTACACAAATCATCACTGAAGGCTTAGAATTACCAACAGTCTTTTCCATGAAGTATTTTAACATTGCAGCAGTAGTATCATAATCCGCAATTACACCATCCTTCATAGGGCGAATTGCACGGATACTTCCTGGTGTTCTACCAATCATTTCTTTAGCTTCTGAACCAACTGCAATTACATCCCCACTTTGGGTATTCTTAGCAACTACAGATGGTTCTCTTAATACAATCCCTTTGCCTTCCATATAGACAAGCGTATTGGCCGTTCCCAAGTCAATACCAATATTTTTTGAACCTAATCCAAACACAAAAAATCTCTCCTTAATTTGCGGACTCTAAATCTTGAATAATTATAGCATAAACTAAGAATAAAACCGATTATCTAACAAATTTTAACGAATATTAAAGGAATTAATCGTCAAACATTTGATTTTCTTGCATACTGAAATACTGTCCTTTACCCACAATAAAATGATCTAATAAGTTAATCTTAAGTAGATTTGCGGCTTTTTTCAAATCTCTTGTCAACTTTAAATCACTTGGAGAAGGCTCAAGCCTTCCACTAGGGTGGTTATGAACCACAATGATTCCAGAGCAATTATACATTACCGCCCAACGGAAAACATCTCTAGGATGGGCAAAAGATCGATCTAACGTTCCCTTCGAGATCATCTTTTCCGCTACAATATGGCTACCATTATCAATATAGAAAGCCCAAAATTCTTCTTGCTTACGCCCAGTTAACTTATTGGCTAAATATGACCCTACTTCTCTGCTCGAACGAAAAATCGTCTGTCTTTTCGGCTCAGACATTCGAATCCGATCCATCAATTCTTCAATTGCAATAGCAATTTTAGATTCACACTCAGGACCACTAACGTAATTTAGTAATTGTTCAAAACTAGAGATATTCTTATCTTCCAATTTTTGCAATAACTTGTCTAAACTGCTAATTCCTTGCTGCTCCAACATGAAGCCTACCTGACCGATTAATTCGATGTCAGTACTTAAATTATAGTGATTTATTTTTTTCATAAAAAAACCTCCTATATATTAAGTACGCAAAAAATCGCAATTTTTATTTTTTATTTTACAAAAGTTCCAAAAAATTTTTGCAAATCTTTTTAGCTCTTTGTTTTTCAACAGTCGATGCTGGCAATAAATCTGGAATCATAATAACATCGATTCCTGCATTATAAGCTGCTTCTACACCTGTTGGTGAATCTTCAAAGACAATCAAATTATCTTTTGGAATATTCAATTTTTGGGCTGCTAATAAATATATATCCGGAGCAGGTTTAGCTTTAATATTCTTTTCTTTGACATCACGATAACTTAAATAAAAATCAAAGTAATTGCGAATTCCTGTAGTCCAAATAGCATGTTGCACTACAGTATCATAGTTGCTCGAAGCAATTGTCATATGAACCTTGGCCTGGTGAAATTTATCTAATATTGCTTGCGCACCTGGCTTTAATTGCAATTTGCCCTCATCAGTCCATTGCCACACAAGATCATCGGTTCGCTTTATAAAATTGTCTCTAAGTTGCTCTGTAGGGAAATACTGATGATAGAACTCTTCCATCTCTTTAATAGTTGCCCCAGCAAGTTTTAAATATGAATCCTCTGGAATATCTAGCTTTTCTTCCTTAGCGGCTTGAATATTGGCTTTCCAATATAAATTTTCAGAGTCAACTAACAACCCATCAAGATCAAAAATTGCTCCTAATATTTCCTTATTGCCTATACCATTTAATTGCATATGCTATTACCTCAAACTATTTAAAACAGCACCTACTAGATAAAATGAACCAGTTACCAAAAAAATATCATCTTGACGTAGCTCATTTACAATCGTTGAAAATGCTAAATTATAATCTTCAATATATGGGTATTTTCCCCTTGCCTGCATAGGAAAATCAGCTAACTTAGCTGCTCTTGGATATGGTATTGAAGTAAGAACTACTTGATCAGTATCAGCAAACAATGCAAATAGATCATCTAAATCCTTATCCTTCATCATTGTAACCAATATTTTGATCTTTGTATTGGTATTTACTTTATATTGATGAATAAATTGCAACAGATTTTTCATTGCTTGTACATTATGTGCCCCATCAAGAATAATTAAGGGTTTTTGACTAATAATTTGATAGCGCCCAGGAATTACTGTAGTATCAATTGCTTCTCTGATTTTTGCTTCAGTTAAAGGTATATTCAACAACCTAAATGCCGTAACTGCTATCCCAATATCATAAGCCTCGACTACGGGTCTTAAAGTAAAATCTAGCTTGGTTTCACCAAATGAATAATTAAGTTCTGTCGTTAAGGCAACATCAAAATCTTTGCCTAATTCGTAAGCTATCGTTTTTTCTTTTACAACTTTTTCAGCAATTATTTCCTTCACCGAATTAGGGATTTTCCCTAAAACTACTGGACGATGGTGCTTAATAATGCCACTTTTTTCGTGAGCAATATCTGCAAGCGTAGGACCAATGATCTGTTCATGATCAAGTCCAATAGTAGTAATCACACTAACTTCTGGATCCACAACATTGGTTTTGTCATGCATCCCTCCAATTCCAACTTCAATTACTGCATAATCACACTTACTCTGTGCAAAGTATAGAAATGCCAATGCAACCTCATATTCAAAAGTTACCAATGAGAATTCTGGATCAATCTTTCTCAATTCTCCAATAGCAACTTCAACTTGATTTGCTAGTGCTATCAATGCTTGATCTGGGATGTTTTCTCCATTTATCTGAATGCGCTCATTAAACTCTTTTATATACGGTGAAACAAAAAGGCCAGTTTTCATGCCGGCCTTTTTTAATAAACTATTCAAATAATACGTAGTAGAACCTTTGCCATTTGTTCCGGTTACATGAACTATCTTGACTAGTTTTTGTGGATCACCTAACTGATGCAAAACTTTTTTGATATAAGTCAGATCATTTTTAGGATGTAAATGAGGCAACGAATAAAGATGGGAAAGCATTTCATCTTTGGTTGAAAAATTCACTTTATTTGCTTTCCTTCAATTCTTGAATTCTTTCTCTTACTCCTGCCAATTGGCTTTCGTAATCTGCCTTCTTTTCTTTCTCTTTGGCAACAACAGCTTCAGGAGCATGGGCAACGAAGCCTTCATTGGCTAACTTCTTAGTTGCACGTTCAACCTCAGATACTAATCGTTGTTCTTCGGCTTCCATTTTTGCAATTTCTTCGTCAACATTTACTAATTCAGCTAAAGGAACAAAAATTTGTGCCCCAGTAATAACTGCTGTCTTAGCTAATTTCGGTGCCGTAATCTTAGTATCAACTGTTAAATTCTTAGGATGCAAGAAGTTATCAACGTAGTCAGTATTTTCAAGCAAGATTCGCTTATTAGCCTCATCATCTAATTGAATCATGATATCAATCGATGAAGAAAGTTGAGCGTTAACTTCCATTCTTATATTTCTTACCGCTTTGATTACTTCAATCAAGAAGGCCATTTGATTATCGGCTTCTTCATTATCAAATTCTGGATGAACAGTTGGATACTCTGCCACCATAATTGATTTGCCTTCGTGTGGCATTGATAACCATAATTTTTCAGTTACAAATGGCATAATTGGATGAAGCATACGAAGAATTTGATCAAGAATCCAAATTAAATTATCTTGTTTTCTTTGCTTTAATTCCTCGTCATTACCATTTAATGCGACCTTACTAATTTCAATGTACCAGTCACAGAAATCGTTCCAAATAAAGTTATATGCTTCACGACCAGCTTCACCAAATTGATATTCGTCAAATAAACGGTTTACTTCTTTAACGGTATGATTCAAGCGATCAAAAATCCAGCTATCTGCTAAATCAAACTTGCTAGTATCTGGAAGATGCGCAGGCTTCGCATTCTCTGGCAAGTTCATAATCACGAATCTAGATGCATTCCAAATCTTGTTGATAAAATTCCAAGCTGCTGATAATTTCTTAGGATCATATCTTGTATCTTGTCCAGGAGCGGTACCGTTCAATAAGAACCAACGTAACGCATCTGCACCATACTTGTCAACAACATCCATTGGATCTACCCCATTGCCTAGGGACTTAGACATTTTTCTTCCTTCTGGATCACGCATTAATCCGTGAAGAACAACATCATTAAATGGTCGCTTATTAGTAAAATGCAAGCTTTGGAAAATCATTCTTGAAACCCAGAAGAAAATAATATCGTATCCAGTAACAAGAGCATTAGTTGGGAAATAACGTTTAAAATCTTCAGACTTTTCATCTGGCCAACCTAATGTTGAAAATGGCCACAAAGCACTAGAGAACCAAGTATCCAAAACGTCTGGATCTTGTTCCCAGCTTTCTATATCCTTAGGTGCCTCTACACCAACATATGTTTCACCAGTTTGTTTATTGTACCAAGCCGGAATTCGATGACCCCACCACAATTGACGTGAAATAACCCAATCATGAACATTTTCCATCCAATGATTTAAAGTTTGTTCGAATCTTTCAGGAACGAAGTTTACCTTTCCTTCGCTCTTTTGATTTTCAAGAACTCGATCAGCTAAAGGCTTCATCTTAACAAACCATTGCTTGGAAAGGCGAGGTTCTACTTGTACTCCTGATCTTTCTGAGTGACCAACAGAGTGAACGATTGGTTCAATCTTGATCAAATATCCAGCTTCATCAAGATCTTTAACCAAAGCTTCACGACAGTCAAAACGATCCATGCCAGCATATTTGCTACATTCTTCATTCATAGTGCCGTTATCATTCATGACATTGATTCGTTTCAAATTATGACGATTACCTACTAGGAAGTCATTAGGGTCATGTGCAGGAGTGATTTTTACTAAACCAGTTCCAAATTCAGGATCAACATGTTGGTCTTCAATAATAGGAATATGACGACCAACTAATGGCAAGACCAATTCTTTTCCAACAAGATCCTTGTATCTTTCATCTCCAGGAGCTACAGCAACTGCAGTATCACCGAACATCGTTTCAGGACGGGTAGTTGCAATTTCTACAAAGCCAGAACCATCAGCAAATGGATATTTAATGTGGTAAAATGCTCCCTTGTCGTCCTTGTGAATAACTTCAATATCACTTAGAGCCGTTTCAAGTTTTGGATCCCAATTGATAATGTATTCACCACGATAAATCAGGCCTTCATTATAAAGTTGAACAAAAACTTTCTTAACTGCTTGAGAAAGTCCTTTATCAAGGGTAAAGCGTTCACGAGAATAATCAAGCGATAGACCCATTTTTGCCCATTGACCTTTGATAATGTTGGCATATTCATCTTTCCAGTCCCAAACTTGCTTTAAAAACTTTTCTCGTCCTAATTCATGACGATCTAAGCCTTGTTCGCGCAAACGTGCTTCAACTTTAGCTTGGGTGGCAATACCAGCATGGTCCATTCCTGGAAGATACAAGGTGTCGTATCCTTGCATTCTCTTCAAACGAATTAAAGTATCTTGAATCGCTGTATCCCAAGCATGTCCCAAGTGCAACTTACCAGTTACATTTGGTGGGGGAATAACAATTGCATATGGGTGAGCCTTTTTATCACCAGATGGCTTAAAAAGGTCTTCATCTAACCAGGTTTGATATCTACCCTTTTCAACCTCATTAGGATTGTATTTAGGTGCTAATTCTGTCATTAAAAATCCTCCATAAAAAAAGTCCTAGACAATATTTGTCTAGGACGATTATCTACCGCGGTACCACCTATAATTAAACATAAAAATGTTTCACTCATAAACGATAACGGCGTAAAGTGACCGGATTAACCTACTAATTTCAGCTAATCAGCTATCAAGCTACAAATCAACTCTCCAACCTCTCAGCAAACTGGTTGTTCTCTGTAAATTAACGAGTGATCCCTCTTGATCATTGCTTTGTGTAAGATTATAGCATGTTATTAACAGCTGTTAAAGCTTTAATTTTTTATCCAACAATGTCATCTTTGGTTATTTCTACATATTCACCACGCTTAAGCGTTAATGGCAAGGTCAAATTTCCCATAGTTAATCGGTTTAGCTCTAACACCTTCATTCCCACTGCTAAAAACATCCGCTTAACTTGATGATACTTTCCTTCAACAATTTTGATCTCAATTCGAGCCAGTTTCTTCTCTTCGTTAACCTGCAAGATTTTCAACTTAGCAGGTCGTAATTTTGTTCCATCCGGTAAAATTAAGCCAGATGAAAATTCATCAATTGTGCCGATAGTCGGTATTCCGGAAATAAGTGCCTCATAAGTTTTTTCAACATGTTTTTTGGGTGATAACAATTGATGATTCAATTGTCCATCATTGGTTATCAGTAATAGTCCTGTAGTATCTTTATCTAGCCTACCAACAGGTGCTAGCCCACGATAGCGATCTGAAGGCTTGAGCAAATCTATAACTGTTTTTTGATACAAATCCTCTGTAGCTGATAAAACACCTTTAGGTTTATTCATCAAGAAATAATGCAGTGCCTGATATGCAATTTGTTTGCCTGCAACTTCAATTTTATCCTCTTCCACCACTTGGGTTTTAGGCGAAATTACGATTTCACCATTTAGTTTAACTTGTTTGCTCTTTAACAGATTATGAACTTCTTTTCTTGATCCCAAATTCATATCTGCTAAGTATTTGTCAATTCGCATAAAATCCTCAAAAAAACTAGTAGCGAAGCTACTAGTCCTTCAATTATAACAAGTCCGTATCTTCCGAAGAAGAAACGTCTAAGAATTTCTGATTTGCTCTAATTTGCGTGATCTGAATGCCAGCAAGTGCTCTTTCAATCAAACCTTCAACATCCAATCTAGCCTCATATTCACGAGCCTTATCCAATTTTGGTTTGGTTTTGGGACGAGGTGGAGCGAATATTGTGCAACAGTCTTCAAACGGTTCGATTGACAAATCAAAAGTACCAATTTTTTCAGCCAAAGCAATAATCTCAGTCTTGTCCATCGTTACTACAGGTCGTAAAACTGGTGTGGTTGTCACATCATTGATTGCAGTCATTGATTCAAGTGTCTGTGAAGCAACTTGGCCAACTGATTCACCGTTAAAGATCGCTAATCCCCCACGTTTTTTGCGAATAATGTCTGCAAGTCTGAGCATGAAACGACGCTGAACAGTCATCAAATAACCTTCTGGCAATTTTTCCTTGATAGTTTCCTGAATTTCAGCAAAAGGAACCGCAATAAAATTAATTTTGCCAGCATAATTTGCTAAAATTCCTGTCAATTCCTTAGCCTTAGCCAATGCCTTTTCAGTCGTATATGGCGGACTAAAGAAGTGGACCATTTCAATTTCAACTCCACGTTTCAAAGCTAAGTATGAGGCAACTGGAGAATCGATTCCTCCAGAAAGCATCATAACGGCTTTGCCAGCAGTTCCTACTGGCATACCACCTGCACCATGAAGCAATTGGTTAGAAATGTAGACCGCATCTTGTCTTACCTCAATGCGTAAAACAAGATCTGGATGTTTCATTTCAGCTTTAATGTCAGGAATATGATCAAAAATGTGATCTCCGACCATTGAATTAAGTTGATTGGTATCATATTCAAACTTGTGGTCGGCACGCTTAGTATTAACTTTAAAAGTCATCCCCGTTTGATAAATGGCTTCCATCAATTCAAGTGATGTTTTTTCGATCGCTTCAAGAGTTTTTTCTGTCTTGATTACCGGAGAATAAGTTTGAATTCCGAATACTTTTTTCAAACGATTATTAATTTCTTCAAATGGCGCATCATTTAAAACGATATGCATCCGATCGTGCTTAGGGTGAATTTCAACCATTGGAAAGTCAGATAAAACTCGATTTACATTGCTTGCTAATTTAGCAATAAAATCTTTTCTGTTCTTTCCTTTAGTCGATAATTCACCATATCTGATCATGATTTCAGTATATTTAACCATATTATTTCCCTTCCAAATGATTAATTTGTGCAAAATGCTGATATATCTGATCGAATTCGGCAATAAATTTGTCTGCTTCTTCTAAAGTATTTGTTTCATCAAAGCTCAATCTAATTGCACTGGTAGCAATTTTATCTGGAACTTTCATCGAAACTAACGTACTTGCCTCATCAGCAGTTTTTGAAGCACACGCTGAAGTCGTAGAAGTAAAAATATCTCTACTTTCTAATGTATGAACTAAAGTCTCTCCTCTAATCCCTTCAAGAGCAAAGCAAAGAATGTGTGGTGCAAAGTCTTCACTAATTGGCGAAAAGATATCTATTCCAGGTTTACTTTCCAAATATGAAACTATTTTTGCTTTAATAGCAGCTTCATGGCTTGCTTTTTCAGTTTCATCTGTCAACAACAGACGGATTGCTTTAGCCATTGCCGCAATCGCAGGCAAATTTTCAGTTCCAGAACGTAATCCTTTTTCTTGTCCCCCACCATGATGAAGTGGTTCAAGCATTTTTCCTTCTTTTTTATATAAAACGCCAATACCACGCGGAGCATGAAATTTATGAGCAGATAAACTGAGCAAATCAACTCTTGGTGTGAATACTTTTTGCCAAATATCCTTTCCAAGTGCTTGGACATTATCAACATGGAAATGTATATTTGGATAATTTTCAAGCAAATCACTTATTTCATCGATTGGCTGAATTGCCCCAACTTCATTATTTACACCCATGACGGAAACTAAGGTAGTATCTGAATCAAGTGCATTTCTTAAATCAGCTATATTTACTCGCCCATTTTTATCAACTGGTAAGCAAGTAACTCTATAGCCCAACTTTTCTAATGAAGTAAATGCGTTCGCTACCGAAGCGTGTTCAACGCTTGAAGTAATTATATGCTTTCCAAATTCACGTTTAGCAATAGCTGTACCCTTTATCGCAGTATTGTTAGATTCGGTTCCTCCAGAAGTAAAAAATATTTCATGGGCCTTTACTCCTAGTAAGTCCGCAATTTGTTTACGCGAGGCTTCAAGCAATTGATGAGCTCGATTACCCATTTGATGCAAACTAGATGGATTCCCCCAGATATCTAATGCTACTTTATCATAAGTAGCCAATACTGTTTTATCTATTCTTGTTGTGGCGCTGTTATCAAAATAAATCAAAAAAACGTCTCCTTTAAAAAACGGTCATTCGACCGTTTAATGACTTTTAAATTGTAACTTAAATAATCACTTGCTTCAATTATTTGGTGCTAAGTTCCGAGTAATAAGCGTTTTCAAGACGCTGGTATGATCCTGGCTCAACTTTTTCAATTGCTGTAGCAATCGTATCAAGTGCTTCCTTATAATTAAAATCAACTTGATACATTTGCGTAGCTGCTTGCTGAGCTTTTTTGACTGCATCATTATCAGCAAACTTATTTGAATATGTCATTGTTAATTCCACCAAATTAGCAGAATTAATAATATCATCAGCTTCTCGTTTCAAGCGCTCTACATCATCAGAAATTTGAATTAATTCTGTAGAAATTTTCTCCATATTAATTCTAACTTGATCAAGTTCTTGGCTTACCTTTTTAATTTCATTTACAACTAAAGTATACATTTGAATGAAACTTTCAGGACTACCAGGTAAATGACGTCGCTTTAATCGCCGATATACCAATGAAACTTCTTGTTTAAATTGCTTGACCGAATCTATTGCCACACTTTCCGAATCGTATAATCCATCAACGTTTTGGGACATTTCCTGTTCTTCTTCAGCAATTTTACGTAGACGTTCCATCATTGCGATCCAAGAATTTTCAATCTCCGAATATACCCCTTTGCCATCGGCAATATTTTGCGTATCAATTGTAAACTGATGCCCCATATTGGTAATTTCTTTAGTTAACCGTTTGCTTTTATCTAATTCACCATGAGTCAGCTCATAGCTTTCATCGATATGGCGTAACTTTTCTACTAGCTGCTGTGAAGCAATTTGTTGACGATTAATTGCTGTAAAAACTTTTTCACGATTTTTTTCTACAAAAGGACGAGCTTTATATTCTTTAGTTAAAATTCCGTACAAAGCATCAATTTTGGTAGCGATCTTCTTGTTCTTTTCATTAAGAGCTTGAACTTTTAATTCACTCAATAGGCTTCTGGACGCATCAATGTCATCATGAATTCCCTTGATTTCATTTAAAAAATTAACTTCCGTAATGCTATACTTTTCACTTAACATTTTTCGATAAGCATCGGCCAACTCTCTAAGCTGATCTTGGAAAACTGTTTCTAATTGATGGTGAGCTGCCTTTATTTTAGGTAGTTGCTCGTCTAAATTAGCGAGTGCAATTTTAATTTTGCTCAAAACTCGCTTAGCCTCTACGTGATCCCCTTGAGATGATAAATTCTTAGCTTCTTCAAAATCACTTTCCATTTCAGCTAAATCATCTTCAATTTGGTCAAGTGCTGTACCATAATCAAATGAATCTGCCAAAACCATCTTTCTTTGTGAGCGATATGTCTTAAGTAAAGCATCATACTGAACTTGGTTTTCCCGATTAGATTCTAGTAACTCACTAAATACATCCTTGGTATTTTTAGCATCTTCAAAAGTTGGTAAAATTATATCTTGAGCCTGTCTGATGCTTTTTCTCGCCTTAAATAAACGATATGAAGCGCTATCTTTACCAGCTTCAGTTACTAATTTTTCTACTTGAGGTATTTTATTTGTCATTGCATCTTGGAAACTTTTCTTCCAAGTGTTCAATGTAGTTAAGCTTTCACCAGCTAAATCCATTTTATCCAATCGAGTAATATCTCGATCTAATTGCATACCCTTGATCGTTGCAATTTTTTGATCAATAGCATCTAACTCCTTCAATTGCTTGCGGTTCATCCACAACAACAAAGCAATGAGTACAAAAATTATGATTACAATTGCTATAACAATTAACGTCTGTAATGATGACATTATCTTAATCCTCCGAAACTATCACCATTATACCAAAATAGGAGCTAAAAACGCCCACTTCAAATAATTTTTATTGATTTATTATAGCAAACTAACTATAATGATTGGAGTGTAAAATATTTGCAGCCTTAAGCGACAAGAACGTCAACATCTTGATACGTAACTAGTGAATGAGTACCCTTTGCTGCAAAAGGTGAAAATCAAAATCGAGATGCACGAATGTTGAGCTTAATTTGTAATATTTTACTCCAAAAATTTTATTTAGTAATTTTATGGAGGATTTTTATGTCAAGATATACAGGTCCAAGTTGGAAGCGTTCAAGAAGATTAGGTATCTCACTTTCAGGTACTGGCAAGGAACTTTCACGTCGTAATTATGCACCGGGTCAACACGGTCCTAACTCACGTGGTCGTTTGTCAGAATATGGTGAACAATTACACGAAAAGCAAAAGTTACGTTGGATGTTCGGTCTTAACGAACGTCAATTTAGAACTATGTTTGTTCGTGCCGGTAAGATTCGTGAAGGCGAACACGGTACTAACTTCATGATTTTGCTTGAACGTCGTTTGGACAATGTTGTTTACCGTTTAGGTTTAGCTACTACTAGAGAACAAGCTAGACAATTGGTAAACCACGGTCACATTACTGTTGATGGTAAGCGTGTTGACATTCCTTCATACGAAGTTAAAGTTGGTCAAACTATTAGCTTGAAGGAAAAGTCAAAGAACTTGCAACAAGTTAATGATGCTCTTGAAGCAGCAACTTCACGACCATCATTCGTTACTTTCGACGAAAACAAGATGGAAGGTTCTTTAGTTCGTTTACCAGAACGTGACGAAATGGAACCAAACATTAACGAAGCCCTTGTTGTTGAATGGTACAACAAGTTACTTTAATACTTGTTTTTATGTATTATCTCAAAAGCCTTCCCCTCTTCTGTGGGGAGGCTTTTTTGATATAATGCTTTTGAGGTGATTAAATGTCAGAAGATTTAAACAAACGTCTAGAGCAAGCTGCTCAAGGAATTACTCCTCAAACCAGACCTGACGAAAGACGCAGATTTTTGGGATCTCTTAGAGAACGTTGCTTAATTCGAATCGATAATACAGAAATAAATAATGAAGAACTAACCAATCTATTTTTGACTCACTTAGACGATTATCAAGGCTATAGTATTCTTATAAATGGAAACATCTCAAATAATCGTTTTTTAAATAAGCTCGAAGCTCAAGCAAGTAAAAAAAATATTCCTTTTACACTCGTCAACAATGAAACAGCAAAAACTGGTCCAACAGATACTGCTGTACTAGTTGTTGCTAAAGATGCAATCAACCGAATGAGAATCGAAATCTCCCAAGTCTATGCACCTGAACTTCCAAAAGAACAGTTAACAGCACCTAAGAAACAAAAGACGAGTTTTTGGCATCGATTATTTAGAGGTGAAAACTAATGCATCCACTAGCATATCGTATGCGTCCAACTAATCTAGATCAAGTTGTAGGACAAGAGCATTTAATTGGTCCAGGCAAGATAATCAGAAGGATGGTTGAAGCTAAGCTACTTACATCGATGATCCTCTATGGGCCTCCTGGCATCGGAAAAACTAGTATTGCAAGTGCAATCGCTGGTTCAACCAAATACGCTTTTAGAATGTTAAATGCAGCAATCGATACTAAAAAGAAATTACAAGAAGTAGCTTTAGAAGCAAAAATGAGTGGTACAGTAATTCTTTTGCTTGATGAGATTCATCGTTTAGATAAAACTAAACAAGATTATTTGCTACCGTTATTAGAATCTGGACAAATAATTTTAATTGGTGCTACAACTGAAAATCCATATATAGCTATTTCCCCTGCAATTAGATCTAGATGTCAGATATTCGAATTAAAGCCTGTTTCAGTAGATGATGCCAAAAAAGCTGTCATACGTGCTTTAGCAGATGATATCAATGGATTGGCACAATATCATGTTCAACTTTCAGATGATGCTCTAGACCTATTGGTCAATAAAGGAAATGGCGATTTAAGAACCACCCTAAATGCACTAGAACTTGCTGTTCTTTCAACTAAGCAAGAAAAACTTGCTAAAAACGAAGAAATTGATCCACTAATTGTTGATTTAACAGCAATTGAAAATTCAATGCAATTAAGGAGTCAACAATTTGATCGAAATGGTGATGGGCATTATGATCTTATTTCTGCATTTCAAAAATCAATCAGAGGTTCAGATACTGACGCTGCCCTCTTCTACTTAGCGTGCTTAATTGAATCGGGAGATCTTGTTGCAATTTGTCGTAGATTAACCGTCATTGCTTATGAAGACATTGGACTTGCTAATCCTGCTGCCGCTCAGCATACCTTTATAGCAGTTCAAGCTGCCCAAACCTTAGGTTTTCCAGAAGCCAGAATTCCTCTTGCTAATGCAGTTATTGAACTTTGTCTTTCTCCCAAAAGCAATAGTGCAATTACGGCAATTGATAGAGCAATTGCCGATGTCAGAAACAAAAAGAACATCAATGTCCCTAATTCATTAAAAGATGGACACTATTCTGGTGCAAAGAAATTATGTCACAGTGTTGGGTATATTTATCCTCACGATTATCCTGGAGATTGGATTGCTCAACAGTACCTTCCTACTTCGCTTCTTGATGCAAATTATTTCATACCAAAAGGTAATTCCAAAATCGAAGAGACTTTAAAAACCCAATATTATCGTCTAAAAAAGATGCAAAAAGATGGGTTAAATCAAGCCAATTCAAAATATTAAATCGCTTTCTTATTCCTTGACATACTTTTTATGTTTATGTATGATAATAGTGATCTGAGTTGATCGACAAGCTTAAATGTATAAAGTTGACCGATCAAACAATAAGACGTGGGAGTTAGTAAATAACTACCGAATCGGAACACTGACTAGTCTCAGGATCCATATTCGCTGCGATATTAACTCAAAATTTGAACACTGCGGGTTCAACAAGCGTCATTATGCTATGTTCGGTTAACTCAGATTTACTTTGAATATTTAACAGAAACGGTCTCTATGACCGCTTTTTTATTTATGGAGTGAAGAAAATTTTGGCTATAACGATTGTAATGCTTATTTTTATAGTTGTCTTATTGCTTACAGCCTGGTACATGTGGCACCGACGCAATGGATATTTTATGATTTATGATGTTGGTAGCGATCCACGTTTAGGTAAAATTCTAAAAATTACAGCTATTGCACTTTTTGTCGAAAGTATTTTAGGAATAATACTACTTTTCTTAAATAATAAGTACCTTAATCTGATTACCATTGCACTAGGATCTTTAACAATCCTAATCTTTAGTTTGCTAATTAATCAAAAGAATGAATAAATTTGTGAATTTTTTGGTAAAATAGAGGTAAGGAAGAGGTGCTTAAAAATGCTATCACAATATCAACATATCCAAGTTTCAGTTGATGGATCAAAAGAAGCTGATCTAGCCTTCAGTAAATCTGTAGCGATTGCTAAGCGTAACGGAGCTACTTTAGAAATTTTGCACGTTATTGATACCCGCTCTTTCCAAAACGTTTCAAGTTTTGATTCAGCGATGGTTGAACAAGTTTCAAACGATGCTAAAAAGAAAATGGAAGAATATTACGCACGTGCTACTAAAGCAGGCGTAAAAGAAGTTCATTTTTCAATTGAATTTGGTTCTCCAAAAACAATTATCGCCCACGATTTTCCAAAGAAAAATGGTATCGACTTAATCGTAATTGGTGCTACTGGTTTAAATGCCGTCGAACGACTACTTATTGGTAGTGTTACTGAATATGTAACTAGAACTGCTAATTGTGATGTTCTTGTTTGTCGTACCAAGGAAAATGAAGACATCGCTGACTAAATAAATATTTTCTTTAAATAAAAAACTGTTCATATCCTAACTAAGATATGAACAGTTTTTTACTATCTTAACTTAAAAATCTCCAGCGGTACTAAACATATAGTCTTTATTATGGAATTTCATTGATAAAATCATGCCAATTCCAGCCATGTTTCCAACTAAAGCAGAACCACCTTGAGAAATAAATGGCAATGGGATACCAGTTAATGGAAGTAAATCAATACTCATACCAATATTTTCGAACACATGGAACAGAATCATCATGATAACCCCAGTAGAAATGTATGAGTAGAATGCATTACCAGTATCAAAAGTGATCTTGACCATTTGAATAATCAAATACAGATAAATTAGTATTACTGCTACACTACCTACGAAACCAAAAGTTTCGCCGATTACAGAATACACCATATCAGATCCTCTAACTGGAACATAAACGCTTATTTTGCCAAAACCATTTCCAAAAATTTGACCAGACCCAATCGCTTGCATACTTTGCCACAACTGATAAGCACCACTAGTAGTACTGCTTGATGGTGAAAGCCAAGAGTTAATTCTTTCAAATTGGTATGCTTTAAAGAAGTGACTTAAAAATTGTTTTCCTTCAGTTGTAGTAACCAATAAAATTACTACAATGCCTACAATCGCTACAAAGCCATATGTTGGAATTATGATTTTCCAGCTGATTCCGGATACTAATAATACGCCGCCTACAACAGCAAAGAAAACCAGCATCGTACCGAAGTCATTTTGTAGTTTTAACAGCACTGCAACTGGAATCAAAACTGCAAATACTTTACCAATTAAAAACCAATCATTTCTAATCGTGTGCTCAAATTCTTGATTATGCTTGTTAACAACTCTGGCTAGCATCAAAATAAACGCTGGTTTCATTACTTCCGAAGGCTGAAATGTTAAGGGCCCTAGCTTAAACCAGCTTTTCGCACCCGTACTTGCTGCTACCTGCCTACTATACAGAAATAAGACTGCCACCAGTAGAACAAGCCCAATACCATAAAAATAAGGGGCAACCTTAAAAAGTTGCTCTGCATCAAATTGCATGACGAACACAACTGCAATAATTGAGATCAAATACCAAATAGCTTGCATCAATGCCGCCTTTACTGGTGTCCCCATATGTGATGGATCTCCCGTTGCCGCAACATAAATGCAATAAATCCCAATCATCGCTAGCAGGAATACCGGTCCCACAATATTCCATGCAATCCGATCAACTAAATTCGTTTTATTTTCAACTTTTGCCATTAACTATCACTACTTATTTTTCATGTAAGGCGAAGTATGAAAGTAGATCATTAATACTACTTTCTAAGCTTTTTGAGAACAAAACATTATTGCTCTTGCTCGTAGTCGCTTTGTAACGACCATCAACTTTTTCAATAATGCCGATTGACTTCTTATTAGGAATTACTACTTCCCAAGTTGGTAAATTTTTTTCCTTAAGCTCATTTACTTCGATATCAATATTTTCAATTTTTTTCGACATATCTTCTCCTACTTATCCTGGGGATGAAACTTTCTTGCTATTATTGGATCTTCATATCTTTCTGGATGAGGATTTCTAAAAATCGTAAAATTATCAGGAACTGGATCTACTCCACCTCTGACAAAAGGATTACACCTTAAAATTCTAAATATTCCCATTATCAATCCCAACACCGCACCATGTTTTTTTAGTGCATCAATCATATATGTTGAACAAGTTGGATAATAACGACAACTATCTGGCAAAATTGGTGAAATTACTTTTTTATAAATCTCAACCAAAAAAATTAAAACTTTTCGCACATATTTTACCATTAAAAGCGTTGATGCTTTTCAATATTTTTCAATAACGTACCTGTTCCCAATGCTACAGCTTCTAGTGGATGATCTGCAGTTAATACAGGAACTTGCAAGTGATACGAAATTAATTTATCAATGTTCTTAAGCAACGCACCACCACCAGTTAACATGATACCACGGTCAATGATATCAGCTGATAACTCTGGTGGAGTAGTTTCTAAAACTTTTTTGGTAGCTGCAACGATTGACATTAAGCCATAATGAAGAGCCTCTTGAATCTCAGGTGCAGTTACTGTAGTTTGCTTTGGTAAACCATCAACCATATCACGACCACGAACTGTAATCGATTCATTTTCATCTGGTTCAAACGCACTTCCGATTTCAATTTTAATATCTTCGGCAGTTCTAGAACCAATCAATAAATTGTGCTTATTCTTGATATATGAGATAACAGCTTGGTTCATGCTATCACCAGCATATCTCAAGGAACTCGAAGTTACAATTTCACCCATTGATAAAACTGCGATATCGGTAGTACCACCACCAATATCAATTACCATGTTTCCTTGAGGCTTAAAAATATCCAAACCAGCTCCAACAGCAGCTACCTTTGGTTCAAAATCTAAATAAACTTTACCTCCACCAGACTTTTCGGCTGCTTGAATAATTGCCTTTTGCTCGATCGAGGTAACACCTGTTGGTGCACAGATCAAAATATTAGGCTTGGTCATAAAGCCTTTTACGTTAAGTTTTTCAATGAAATAAGATAGCATTTCTTCAGTAATATCGAAATCTGCTATTACACCATTTTTAAGTGGACGAATAACTCTAATATTACCTGGAGTTCTTCCTACCATTTTGTAAGCTTCAGTTCCTACTGCTACAACCTTATTTGTTGTGGTATTCACAGCTACTACTGAAGGTTCATTCAACACTATCCCTTTTCCAGAAACATTTATTAATACATTAGCTGTTCCGAGGTCTATACCTATATCTCTAGCCACAAAATAACCCTCCCTATCATTCTTGATTAATTCTACCATACTTTAACCAAGCTGGAGTATGTTCTAACAGTTTTTAGCTTTTCTTAAAATAGATTGCTTAACTGAATAGATGTATCAATAAATGCAATCACAAAACTAGCCACCAAATATCCTAATCCAATTGCAAGAAAGATTAACAGAATCTGCGATTCAAAAACTCTTCCTTTTTTTAATAGTTGCTCAAATCTAAATGCTTTTACAGCTTGAAAGGAAAGACCAATACAAAGCATATAAATAATCAGACTAATAATTGCATGAATTCCTAATTGAAACATTATTACCTCATTGCTTTAACAAAAAATGACCCAAGGAAAAACCTCAGGTCATTTTAAATTACTTCTTGTTATTGTAAACACTTATTCTGTTTACAGCTCTGCGCAACGCAATTTGCGCTCTTTCAAATGATGGTTGATCATGGGATGCAATTGCTTCTTTCAAATGCTTTTCTGCTCTTGCTTTAGCAGCTTCAGCACGAGAAACATCAATATTTGCAGCACGTTCAGCACTATCAGCAATAATAGTCGCTACGTTATCAGAGAATTCAATATATCCCCCGCTGATTGCGATATGATCAACTTTATTGGAAGCTTCCTTATCCCGAGTAACCTTAACTTCACAAATTGATAATGGAGTCAATAGTGGAGTGTGGTTATAAAGAATTGTTCTTTGACCATCGATTGCTCGCATTTCAACGCTGATTCCATCACAAGAATAGATCAATCCATCTGGAGTTGCTATATCTACGGTAATTAGTTTTTCTGGTTCTGCCATGTGACATCACCCTACTTTTCTAATAATGCTTGAGCTTCTGGATCTGATGGAGTAACACCCATTTCTTTTGCTTTCTTCAAAACATCTTCAATTGGTCCTACACCACGGAAAGAATCTTCTGGAAGGTCATCTAGGTGACCATCAAGAATTAACTTGAAGCCTTTAATAGTTTCCTTAATTGGAACATATGATCCAGGAACACCAGTAAATTGTTCAGCAACAAAGAAGTTTTGTGATAAGAAGAACTGAACTTTACGTGCTCTAGCAACAATTAGCTTTTCTTCATCAGATAATTCATCCATACCCAAAACGGAAATAATATCTTGCAATTCATGGTATCTTTGCAAGACGTGTTGTACTCTTACAGCAGTATCATAGTGATCTTGACCTACGACTTCTGGATCAAGAGCACTTGATGAAGATTCCAATGGATCAACTGCTGGATAAATACCTTGTTCTACTAAACTTCTTTCAAGATTAGTAGTAGCATCCAAGTGGGCGAAAGTAGTTGCTGGCGCTGGGTCAGTATAGTCATCAGCAGGAACATAAACGGCTTGAATTGAAGTAATAGAACCCTTCTTTGTTGAAGTAATTCTTTCTTGCAATTGTCCCATTTCTGTAGCCAAAGTTGGTTGATAACCAACGGCACTTGGCATACGTCCTAACAAGGCTGAAACTTCTGAACCAGCCTGAGTAAATCTGAAGATATTATCGATGAAAAGCAAAACATCTTGACCTTCGACATCTCTGAAGTACTCAGCAATTGTCAAACCAGTTAAAGCAACTCTCATTCTGGCACCAGGTGGCTCATTCATCTGACCAAATACCATGGCAGTCTTGCTTAAAACCCCAGAAGCCTTCATTTCAAAGTACAAATCATTACCTTCACGAGTTCTTTCACCGACACCAGTAAATACTGAGATACCACCATGTTCTTGAGCAATATTGTGGATCAATTCTTGAATGATAGTAGTTTTACCTACTCCGGCACCACCAAACAAACCAACTTTACCACCACGAACATATGGTTCCAATAAATCGATAACCTTGATACCAGTTTCAAGAATTTCTCTACTAGTGGTCAACTCATCGTACTTTGGAGCTGGTTTATGAATTCCTTCACGTGGATGATCTGCTGGAAATTCTGGACCATTGTCAATTGGTTGGCCCAAAACATTAAACACTCTTCCCAAAGTATCTTCACCTACAGGAACAGAAATTGGGCTTCCAGTGTTTTCCACTTTCATTCCACGTCTAAGTCCATTGGTAGATTCCATTGAGATAGTTCTTAAAACACCATCACCAAGCTCTAGTGTTACTTCAAGAGTAATAGTTTCATCATCTGAAACAACAACTTTTAAAGCATTGTTGATATCAGGAAGTTCTTGATCCAGTGGGAATTTTACGTCAACAACTGGACCAATAACTTGAACAATTTCACCTTCGCTCAAAACATCTACCTCCTTTTTCTTTTACTCTAAGGCATTTGCACCACTGATAATTTCAGTAATTTCAGTAGTGATCTGTGCCTGTCTTGCACGGTTTAATTTTGTAGTTAGATTTGAAACTAAGTCCTTTGCATTATCAGTAGCAGCTTGCATAGCTGTCATTGAACTTGCATGTTCCGCTGTTTTAGCATCCAAAATAGCTCCATAAATGGTTGAACGAGCATATTGAGGTAACAACGTTGTCAAAACAGTGTTGATATCAGGCTCAATTTCGTATTCTAATCTTTTATGTGCTTCAGCTTCTTTTACACCAATATCCAAATCTTCAATTGGTAGCATTTTTTCAACACGAAAAGCTGATGATAAAGAATTAACATGGTGAGTATAACAAACATAAAGTTCATCAAATACACCATTCATGTACATCTTGATAGCTGTCGATACAATTGGGAGGGCTTCATCAAAGGTGGGTACATCTGAGATATTATCATTTTCATAAACAACGTTTAAGTTGTTCTTCTTGAAAAATTGTGCACCAACTGAGCCCACAGCTAGGATTTTGACATCTTTATTTTCAGCCTTCGAATCTTCAAATAAGCTCATCATATTTTTGATGACAGAACTATTATATGAACCAACTAAACCACGATTACCGGTAATAACGATATATCCGGTTGACTTAATACTCTTTCTTTGTTGAATCAAGTCTGCAGTAATTCCTAAACCGAAAACTTTCGTATAGTCTAAACTTTCAATATTGCTTTCATCAATTACAATATTACGTTCACGCAAGTGTTCAACAACTTGAGAACTAACTAATCTAGAAAGAGTTTGGCGGATATGATCATTATAAATACTGTATCCTTTATCATGTTTTTCAGTTTGGTTCAATTTAGATGCAGAAACCATTCTCATAGCTTCCGTTATCTTACCAGTCTGCTTAACTGAAGCAATTTTCTTTTTCAACTCAAGTAAAGATGCAGGCATATACTACCTCCTAATTCTTACTTGGTGAAAAACTATCGTTGAATTCTTTCAAAGCATTGTTTAACTTGTCTTCATCTGGAAGTTGACCAGTTTCACTAATATGTTGTAACAAGTCTGCATGACTACTATCAAAGTTGTCATACAATTTACTTTCATATCTTGCAATATCTTCGACTGGAATAGCATCCAAGAAGCCGTGAGTTAATGCATAAAGAATCAAAACTTGTTTTTCAACTGGAATTGGATCGTGTAAAGGTTGTTTCAATACTTCAACAGTTCTACGACCACGATTCAACTTAGCTTGAGTAGCTTGATCCAAATCACTACCGAATTGTGCAAAACTTTCAAGTTCGCGATATGCAGCCAAATCAGTACGTAAAGTACCTGCTACCTTCTTCATTGCTTTAATTTGAGCACTACCACCAACACGAGAAACTGAGTTACCAGCATCGATAGCAGGACGTGTACCAGCAAAGAATAAATCACTACGTAAGAAAATCTGACCATCAGTAATAGAAATTACGTTAGTTGGAATGTAAGCAGAGATATCTCCAGCTTCAGTTTGAATAAATGGCAATGCAGTCATTGAACCACCGCCAAGTTTATCGCTTAACTTTGCACTTCTTTCCAATAATCTTGAGTGAAGATAGAAAACATCACCAGGATATGCTTCACGACCAGGCGGACGACGAAGTAATAAGGAAAGTTCACGGTAAGCAACGGCTTGCTTCGATAGATCATCGAAAACAATTAAAACATCCTTGCCATTGTACATGAATTCTTCACCCATAGCTGTGCCAGCATATGGAGCGATATAAAGCATTGGTGCAGGTTCTGAAGGTCCAGCTTCAACTACAATTGTGTAATCCATTGCGCCAAAACGCTTTAAAGTTTCTACTTGTGTTCTAACGGTTGACTCTTTTTGACCAATTGAAACATAAATACAGATAACGTCTTTGCCCTTTTGGTTCAAAATAGTATCGATCGCTAAACTAGTCTTACCAGTTTTACGGTCACCAATAACCAATTCACGCTGACCACGACCAATTGGAACTAAGGCATCAATTGCCTTGATACCAGTTTGTAGTGGTTGGTTAACTGATTGACGATCCATAACACCTGGAGCTTTAGATTCAATAGGACGAGTTTTGTCTGTCTTAATGTCACCTAAACCATCAACAGGTTGTCCCAATGGGTTAACAACTCTACCGATCATTTGTTCACCAACTGGAACTTCCATAATTCGTCCAGTTCTTTGAACACGATCTCCTTCACGAATATTATCAAATTCACCTAGAATAATGATACCAACATCATTAGCTTCCAAGTTTTGAGCAATACCGTATGAACCGTTGTCAAATTTAAGCAACTCATTAGACAGAACATTATCTAGTCCATGAGCACGGGCGATACCATCACCAACGTAAGTTATGACACCAACTTCATTGATATCAAGTTGATCATCATAATGTTCAAGCTGCTGCTTAATCAAAGAGCTTATTTCTTCCGCTTTAATGCTCAATGGTTTCACCTCTTTTATTGTTCATCTATTAATTGAGTGCGGATCTTTTGTAAACGATTCTTAACCGAACCATCAATCACAAGATCCTTAACATTTAGAATTACGCCACCTAGAATACTAGGATCAACATGATTCTCTAGACGAACAGCGTTCAGCTGATATTTCTTGGCAAAACTATTACCTAATCGCTGAAGTTGTTCTTCGTCCAATGGTACTGCAGTAATTGCGGTACCATTGGCAATTAATTTTGCGTCATTATAGAAACTAACAAAACGATCGATAATTTCTACCAAATTACCCATCCGATCATAAGACAATAACAAACGTAGAAAGTCTTGACTTTCCTGTGAGAAATCACTGATTACATTTTCAAGTAAAGTCTGCTTATCATCAGCTTTGAGAATCGGATTGCTGAGGAAACGAACAAATGTTGGATTTTCAACAATTGCATGTTTCAACTCAAGCATTTCGTCATAAACAGTATCTAAAACATCTTTTTCATTCGCAAAATCATACAATGCACGACCGTATCTAGTAGCTATTTCTTCTCTACTTAAAGCCATTAATCATTCAGCCCCTTAATAAATTGGTCAACCAAATCTTTTTGATCTTCAGCAGATAAATTCTTAGCAATTACCTTTTCGGCGATCGCTACTGAAATATCGGCAACTTGTTGACGAGCATCTTCAAGCGCCTTAGCTTTAGCTTGCTTGGCATCTTCTTCAGCTTTTTGACGAATAGATGCAGCTTCACTATTAGCACCAGCTACAATTTCAGTACTAGTCTTTTGTGCATTGTCTTTCGCATCAGAGAGAATCTTCGTTGCTTCTTGTCTTGAGTTCTTTAAAGCCGCTTCACGTTCATTTGCCAACGTTTCAGCTCTCTTACGCTCACTAGCAGCAGAATCTAAATCATTAATTACTTTTTGCCGCCGTTTTTCCATCATTTCGGAGACAGGTCCCCAAGCATACCGCTTTATTAAAAGCAATAAGAAGGCGAAGGTAATAAGATACCAAATCGTATTACCTAAGTATAAATCTGAGGCGGCAAATAATACATTTAAAGTCATTTACTGCCCTTCTCTCTTTTTTCCTAAATTTTTTTATTTTAAGAATAGGATCAGGAAGGCAACAACAACTGCCAAAATTGGGACAGCTTCGATCAAACCAACACCGATAAACATAGTAGCTCTTAAGTTACCAGCACTTTCTGGTTGACGAGCCATACCTTCAAGAGTCTTTGAAATAACCTTGCCGTTACCGAAGGATGCAGCTAAAGCTGCTAAACTAGCTGCAATCGCTGCAGCAAGATATTTTAAACCTTGTGACATAAATAAACCTCCAAAAATTATTCTTTTGTAACCTTTTTACCAATATAAACCATGGAAAGTGTTACAAATACATATGCCTGGATAGAGCCAATGAAGACAGAGAAACCTTGCCATATCATGGCCAATGGAGCTGTTAGAACCATCGTTGATATTCCCAAACTTGGAGCAAGGCGATTACCAATCAAGGTCAACAAAACTTCACCAGCGTAGATATTACCGTACAAACGTAGGGAAAGAGTTAAAAAGTTAGTAAACTCTTCGATTATATTTACTGGAAGTAAAAACCAAACCGGAGCAAGGTAGTTCTTCAAATAGCCACCTGTACCAAACTTTTGAATTCCAAACGTAAACGACAGAAGCAAGGTCATCATTGCAAACGACATTGTTGTCACTGGATCCGCCGTTGGCGATTTAATAATCATAAAATCATCTACTTTGACTTCTAGGAACAAACCCAACTGGTTCATAAACCAGATAAATAAGAATAAGACGAATGCATAAAGCGACAAATGCTTTTGCGCATCTACATCTTCAACATTGTCTCTCACAATGCCATCCGTAAAATCAAGTAGATACTCAAGAACATTTTGCTTTTTATTAGGTCTCATCTCAACTTTTCTAGAAAGCCAAATGCAAATGAATAAAACCACTAATGCCATCAGAGTTGAGCCAATTATTCCTACTAAATCAAACTTTAGGCCCAGAAACTCAAAAACAAATGGTTTCTCCATTTCTTCGTGACCTCCCTTCTCGTGTTGAATAACTCGACACGCTTATCATCTTAACACCAAAAACAGTCTTTGTGAAAAAATGAAAGCGATTTTTGTTAATTTTTTTACAAAAAACACTAGTTATTTTGTTCCGAAAAGCCGGTCACCTGCATCACCTAAGCCTGGGAAAATGTATCCATTATCCATTAACTTGTCATCTAGTGATGCAGCATAGATATCAACATCTGGATTTTCTTCTTGTATAGCTTTTACGCCTTCAGGAGCAGCAACTAAAACTGCAAGCTTAATGTCGGTTACTCCTCGTTTCTTAAGAGCTTCAATTGCCATATTTGCAGAACCACCAGTTGCGAGCATTGGATCGACGATTAAGCATTCTCTTTCAGCCACATCTTTAGGCATCTTGCAGAAGTATTCATGTGGCTTAAGAGTTTCCTCGTCACGATACATTCCGATAACACCTACTTTAGCTGAAGGAATCATTTCTAGTACGCCGTTAACCATTCCCATACCAGCACGTAAAATTGGAACAATGGTTAACTTTTTACCAGCAATTTCCTTTTGCACAGTTTTACCGATTGGTGTTTCAATTTCAACATCTTTCAAAGGTAAATCTCTGGTAATTTCATAGGTCATTAAACCACCAATTTCACCGACAATACGTCTGAATTCATTAGAACCCGTTTCCTTGCGACGAATAATTGTCAATTTGTGTTGGATCAATGGATGATTTAAAACTACAAATTTTCCCATAATTGTTACTGCCTCCTATTTCAATAAAAAGTAACATCACATAGTATTTTAGCAAAAAAACAAGGGGTTTAAACCCCTTGTGTCAATTTAATTATTATTTCTATAGTGATGGCCTGCAGCTGCTTTTGATAAGCGATTCATATAAGCTAGACTAGTTTCGCCTTCATCAAATCCTTGAACAAAAATTTGCTCGATTTCAGGCATTTCATCAAAATAACGCAATCCACCAAAAAGATTGTGGTCTGCTGCCGTTAAATCTTGTCCTAAACTAAACTTATTTTCAGTTGGAATTGATAATTGCTCCAAAACTGTTTCAAGCGCCATTACCCCTGTTTTTTCGCTATAATTGATTTTTTTAAAATCTTCTGGATTATCAACGATAACTACTGGAGCACTTGGAGCATAATGACGATACTTCATCCCTGGAGCTTTCGGAATATCTTTATCAGAAACTTTACCAGTATTAATTAGTACTTTTTCTCCTAAAACTGAACTTAGCTGCTCTGGAGTTATTTCACCTGGTCGCAATACAATTGGTTGTTCAACTGACAAATCAATAATTGTAGATTCCAGACCTACCCTTGTAGCACCACCGTCAATAATACCAGCGATTTTGCCTTTTAAGTCATGATAAACGTGCATTGCTGTCGTAGGACTAGGCTTAGTAGAGGTATTAGCTGACGGTCCAACAATTGGATAACCCAATCTACCAATCAAATCATGGGTTAACTGATCATCTGGACATCTGAAAGCTACAGTTGGAAGCCCACCTGTAACCGCATCAGGCAATGCACCTGGTTTAACATAAAGCAAAATTGTCAGTGGACCTGGCCAAAATGCTTTGATTAACTTTTTAGCTCTATCTGGAACTTCTTTAGCGTACTTAGCCATCATCTGTTCATTTGCAACAGTAACAATTAACGGATTATCACTGGGTCTACCCTTAGCAGCATAGACATTTTTAACAGACTGTTCCTTAGTAGCAATTGCACCCAGTCCATAAACAGTTTCTGTTGGAAAGGCTACCAATTCGCCTTTCGCTAATAATTCAACAGCATCATCTAAATTTTCCTTTTTGAAAATTTTCGTTTCCATTTACTATTTTTGCCACCTTCCATGAACCATTCGTGGCTTACCACTCATATCGTCACGAAATTCTATTTCAAAATCAGGTAATTCTTGAGCAAATAAGTTCGCGAGCTCTTCTTTTTGACTAAAGCCAAATTCCAAGAAGAATTCACCTTTACTATTCAAATGTGTTCTAACCTGCTTGGTAAACTTGCGATAAAAATCTAATCCGTTAGTACCGCCAAATAACGCCTCATGAGGTTCATTGGCCAGAACATTTTTATCCATCACTGATTTTTCTGATTCTTTAATATATGGTGGATTCGATATGATCTTGTCAAATTTGGTCAAACCAATTAGAACATTTGCTTTACGAACCATTGCGTCAATTTCATAGTTTAAAAGATTCTCTTCAGCAATTCGTAAAGCATTATCAGTAATATCTGAAATTGTAAAATTAACGTCTTGAATCTTACGTTTTTCTGCTTCTTTAGCTAAAGCAACTGTAATGCATCCAGATCCAGTACCTAGATCAAGTACCCGATCTCCCGGTTTAAGCGTTTCTAATGCCCAATTAACCAGCTCTTCAGTTTCAAAGCGAGGTATTAGCACCCCTTTTTTAACTAAAATTTTGTAACCTAAAAACCAAGCATAACCCAAAATATATTGTGGTGAATAACCCTTAAATAACTTTTTTAAGTCTTTGTTTGCTTGCTTTTCTTGATCAGGAGTTAAAACAAGATCTTGCTTTAACTGATATTCGCTAGGCGAAAATCCTAGGCGTTCTGCTAACACATAATCAATGTCTTCTTCACGAACTTCTTTGCTATTAGCAAGTGCCCATGATCGAAGTTCTCCCAATTTTTTAGGCATTTTGATCAGCCAACTCCTCTAATTGTTTTGTTTGATTGTACAAAATCAAAGCGTCAATAATTTCGTTTAATTCACCGTTCATAATACGGTCTAGTTTATTTAAAGTTAAACCAATTCGGTGATCAGTTACTCTGTTTTGAGGATAATTGTAAGTTCTAATTCGTTCTGAACGATCCCCAGTACCAACAGCATTTTTTCTCTTGGCATCATATTGATCACGGTTTTGACTTTCATAGTAATCATAAACACGTGACTTAAGAATTTGCATTGCTTTTTCACGGTTTTGCTGTTGACTACGTTGATCTTGCATTGCAACAACGATTCCAGTTGGTAAGTGCGTCATTCTAACGGCACTAGAAGTCTTGTTAATGTGCTGACCACCGGCACCTGATGAACGATAAACGTCTACTCTAATGTCTTTTGGATCAAGATCAATATCAACTTGTTCATATTCAGGCATAACTGCAACTGTTGCAGTTGAAGTGTGTACTCTACCTTGAGATTCAGTTACAGGAATTCTTTGAACTCTGTGAGCACCATTTTCATACTTTAACTTCGAGTATACTTTATCACCAGTAATCATTACCGCAACTCGTTTATAACCACCAACCTCGGTCATTTCTGAGTCAACCAAAGAGATTTGCCATCCTTGTTGTTCAGCATATTTTTCATACATACGCAATAAGTCACCAGCAAATAATGATGCTTCATCACCACCTGCAGCACCTCTAATTTCCATGATGATATCTTTATCATCATTAGGATCTTTAGGCAACATTAGAATTTTGATACGTTCTTCTAATTCAGCAACTTCTGTTTCAAGGTCGTTATTCTCTTCCTTAGCCATTTCTACTAATTCTGGATCTGATTCATTAGAAATGATTTCCTTGTTATCAGAAATTTCTTGCAAGTCTGATTTATATTGGCGGTACTTTTCAACTACCTCACGCAAATCTGCTTCTTCTTTTGAAATTTCCATATAACGATTAGTATCGTTAATAACCTCGGGATCGGCCATCATTTCTTGTAATTCTTCATAATGAGCAACCAATCCTTCAAGTCTTGCCATCACTTTATCCATGTGTTTTTCTCCTTTAACGCTCTACTCCAGGATTAAAATAGTGGAAACGACAAACCGGATAATAACTTTCATCGCCACCAATTTGTACCTGTTCTCCTTCATATACCGGCATACCATAATTAACCCGCAAATTCATAGTAGCCTTATGTCCACAATAATGACAAATAGTCTTCATTTCTTCAATTTTATCAGCAAAAATCAAAAGATTCTCGCTTCCCTCAAATAATCGATTTTGAAAGTCGTTTTTTAAACCAAAAGTCATTACTGGTATTTTAAGTTCATCCACGATTTTAGCGCACTCTAAGACATGATGCCGTTTTAAGAACTGCGCTTCGTCTATCAAAACGCAAGCCAATTTACCGTCTCCACGTGCGACATCCATTTTACTTTTTTCTTTGACATAGTCAAAAATATTCATTTCTTCGGTAATCGGAACAGCTGTTCGCTGAATTCCAATTCTTGAAGCAACTGTTCCAACTCCACTTCGATCATCAACACCGCTTGTCATTAGAGCAATCTTTCGTCCCTGAGCTTCATAGTTATGAGCCACTTTGAGAATTTCGATTGTTTTTCCACTGCTCATCGCACCATAACGAAAAAATAGTTGCGCCATCACGAATTCCCCTTTTCTAATTTGATCCGTTTTATAGTATAGATGAAAAATCAAATTTATGCATTCAAAGAGTAGTAAAAAGCTATTTTTAAACTTGCTGATATGCTATAGTAAGTTTTAGTTTTAAAGTGAGGGATTAATCATGAGTTTAAAATCTGGTTTAGCAAAATTAGCAGGAAAATCATCCTATTGGTTTTTACATAACGTTTTAAAAGGCGGTACTAGTTTTCCTGGTAAATTAGCAATGAATATTGATCCGCAAGTATTAAACACGCTTGCCAAAGGATATGAAACCATTATTGTCACAGGAACCAACGGGAAGACAATGACTACCGCATTAATTGTTAACGCCTTAAAAGAAAAATATGGCGATATCTTGACCAATCCTTCTGGCTCTAATATGCAGCAAGGAATTGTTACCGCTTTTCTAGCTCATAAGAAAAAAAGAGTTAAAAGAAAGATTGCAGTTCTTGAAGTCGACGAAGCTAATGTTAGGATGGTCACTGAATTACTTCACCCTAAAACATTTGTACTCACTAATATTTTTCGTGATCAAATGGACAGATATGGTGAAATTTATACTACTTACGAAAAAATTATCGACGGTATTAAATTAGCACCTGAAGCTAAAATTATTGCTAATGGCGACGCTAGCATTTTTTCTTCTGTAGAATTGCCAAATCCCAAAGTTTGTTTTGGTTTCAGTTTGCCAAATGACAAACCAGAGAACGATTTTAAGGCTTCAGTCAATACTGATGGCGTTTTATGTCCTAACTGTAATCAAATTTTACATTACCACAGCTTGATTTACGCTAATTTAGGTAACTTTTTCTGTCCTTCATGTGGTTACCAACATCCGAAATTAAGTTATACTGTTGATCAAATTATCAAGCAAACTCCAAACAGCTCGACTTTTCGCATGGGTAAGCAAGAATATGCTATTAACATTGGTGGCACTTATAATATTTACAATGCTTTAGCTGCTTTTGCTGTTGCGCGCGAATATGGCCTAACTGAAGATGAAGTTGCTGATGCTTTTGCAAAGAACAAACGTATTTTTGGTCGTCAGGAATTAATAACTTATGCAGATAAAGAACTTAACCTTATCTTGGTCAAGAATCCTGTTGGCTTGGATGAAGTTTTACACATGCTCAATACTGAGTCCGAAGATTATTCAATGGTAACTTTGCTAAATGCTAACCACGCTGATGGTATTGATACTTCATGGATTTGGGATGCAGATTATGAAGGCCTCGACAAGACTAAAATCAAAAAAGTTTTAGTGGGAGGCCAGCGTTGGCATGACATGGGTTTCAGACTGGAGATTGCAGGCTTTGATCCAGGTGAAATGCTAATTAATCCAGATGATGATAGTTTGATCGAAGAAATCAAAACTTTGCCAACAAAGAAAGTCTATATTTTATCGACGTATACTGCGATGCTTGCATTACGTAAAAAGATGGCTGAAAAGAAAATCATTAAAGGCGGTATGTAAAAAAGATGGCTATAAAAGGCCATCTTTTTTGATTATTCATTAAAAAACCTTGATACAAAAATACCAACGCTAAAAACGTTGGTTAACATGAATACTGTATTTATATTTTGCCATACTTGCTAAATACCTAAGATTAGCCCACCTGCATATAGAATTTAAAATTTACTACAAAAAATCTAAACGCCACCAAATACACTTCAATAATTTGAAAATATGAAGTACTATCCCTTAATTACATTCAATTTGATATAATTCAAAAAATCAGATAAGGATGCAATAAGCTAATAAAAAGCCTTATTTAACCATTTTAAGGTGTTAACGAGTCTTATATATACCAATTATCAAAAATTAACAACAATTAACCAATTTCAAAAAGTGGACACCTAAAACATGCTTTTTAAAGAGTTTGAAACAATTCCAAAAAACAAAAATGCCGTAATATCGGGGCTTTTAGCTTCCCAAAATTACGGCAAAACGTATTTATTGGGATATTGGGGCTCGAACCCAAACATCCAGGAACCAGAATCCTGTGCCTTACCAATTTGGCTATATCCCAGTAATAATCACCCGTACGAGAATTGAACTCGCAATTCCACCTTGAGAGGGTGGCGTCTTAACCATTTGACCAACGGGCAAATTCAACATAGATAATTGTGCCAGTATTTATTGGTCTTGTCAAGCACTTTCAATTATAATGAAACTCAAAGGAATGATTAGAAATGATTGATTATCACCAAACTCAACATTTAATTGAATCGATGGTTTCAGAACGTATAGTTCCTGGGGTTAACTATGCTTTTATTGATGGTGAGCAAATTTTTACATCAACTGTTGGTTTTGCCAGTATCTATCCTACTGTTACCCAATTAAGTCCATTCGCTATGTATGACTTAGCAAGTTTGACAAAAGTTTTAGCAACAGAAAATATCTTACTTAAACTCTATGACCAAGGCAAAATAAATTTTAGTGAACCACTATCGGCTTTTATTCCAGAATTTAAAGATAATAGAGTTCGTCTATCCCACCTTCTAACCCATACTAGCGGTATTAAAGGATGGATTCCACATCGTGATGCACTTAATCACGATGAACTAATTAAAGCAATTATAAATCTTCCTGTAACCGACGAATTCAATCAAATAATGCGTTATGCTGATACTAACTTTATCCTATTAGGATTAGTCATCAAGAGTTTATACCACGAACCGGTACAAACCGTAGCAGTTAACGAAGTGATTAAACTTATGGGCTTAAAACATACGTCCTTCTATCCCAGAGTAGACTCGTGTGTTCCAACTGCAATCGTCAATAATACTGTTTTACAAGGAATACCCCATGATCCCAAAGCACGTCAGTTAAGAAGCGATTGCGGTTCTGCTGGTCTTTTTTCCTCGATGGAAGATTTGATCAAATTTGCACAAGGATATCTCGGTCTTCGCAATAATTTACCGTTTAGTCAAGAAACCACTAGCTTATTATTCGACAATAAGGTTGCCAAAAATATTAAACCTAGGTCATGGGGATGGGATATAAGATTTGATCCTGAATACCAATATCCGATTATTCTTCATACTGGATTTACAGGAACTTTGATAATTTTAGATCGCCACCGCCAAACAGGTTTAATTTTGCTCACTAACCGAATCCATCCTACTGGCCACAACACAATTTTCCTTGCAATGCGTGAAAAAATCATTCAAACTTTTATCGAAGAAAATAGTTTTGAGACAAGAATTAAGTAAAAAAGACGGCTGGTGTTCAGTCGTCTTTTTCTTACATTTCATTCATCCACGTATATTATAATCTATCTTACATCCGATTTTCCATTAATTTTTTTGCCCATGAGGGAAATAAACTAACAAGCAGATCCATAGTTGCTTGAAGGAACATCCCACCTGCCATCCAATACATTGCTACCATCATTTGACCAGTAAATGTATAGTAAACCGTAAAACCGTAAACCACTACCCATAATAGCTTCAAAAACAAATTGTCTATCATCATAATAAATTACCTCTTTTATTTTTAATTGCTTTAAAGCTATTATATCGCTTTTTCTTGGCTATGTAAGCGATTTCTATATGTTATTTATTGACACGTTGTCAAGATCGTGATGGTTGCTATTCTATTAGCTATACTTTTTTCAAAAATATCAAAATATTTTTTATCATCTTTATTTTCCAACTTTTTTGTGAATGTTGTAATTAAACAGTTTGATGTAACAAAAGATGATTATAATTAACAATCCAACTGTTAGAGCAAAAGCTAGTTGACTTCCCTTCGCGGTAGCTAATCGATAATTGCTTGCATTTACTTGGTTAATACTAATAATCGCAGCTAAGATCGCTGTTCCAAGTGATCCAGCTAATTGTTGAGCTGTCTGTCCCACTGCTGTAGCGTCTGACTTGAGTTGATCATTCTGTCTTTTTAACATTTCAGTCATCGTATTACTGAACGCCATTTTATGGCCAAAGGTAAGAAAAGCATAAAAGACGATGATCATCCAAACCGTTAACTTGAGACCTAACAAGGTAAAACAAAGCGTTCCTAATAACATCATACTAGCGCCACAGAATAAGGGAAGCTTTCCACCAAAGCGATCATACATTCTGCCAAAACAAGGATTCATTAATGCAGAAATTATACTTCCAGGTAATAACAATAAGCCACTTACCAATGAACTTTGCTGGTTCACAATTTGAATATAGTTGGGTAAAACAAAACTTGTCCCGATATTGATGAATTGCAACAAAAAATATGCTACTAAACCCAAGGTAAAAGGATGATTTGCAAACACTTCTAAATTTATTAGGGGTATCGCTACCTTGCTTTCATGTCTAACAAAAGCAATAAAGCAAAAGACCGAAACAACAAAATATAGCCATGATTCCCAATGAGCGAACCCTTGACTTAATTGATTAACTGCTAATGTTAAAGAAATAAAAGCCAAGGCAAGTATCATAAAACCGATCAAATCAAATTTAACTTTTTCTGTATCATGATAATTCTCTAAAACTAACAAACCAGCAATTAAAACTACTATTGCAAAAATTAGTGCAATAATAAAAATATATCGCCAATTAAGATAATAACTAACCAGCCCACCAAAAGTAGGTCCTAAAGTTGGTGCTAGTGCAATCACTAAACCAGCTATCCCCATATAACTCCCCCATTTTTCTTGAGGCATGATCTCAACAATTAAGTTAAACATTAATGGTGTTGAAATACCCGCACCTGTTGCAGATAAGATTCTTCCTAATAACACCCACCCAAAACTAGGACCAACCGCACTAATTAAAGACCCAAGAGAAAAGCCAAGTACTGCTGTAATAAATAATTTTCTAGTTACGACTCTACGATTTAAAAAAGATGACGTAACCATAACAATAGCAATCGTTAATAAATATCCTGTTGTCGCCCATTGAACGGTATTTAAGCCAATTTCAATTTGCTTCATCATTGCTGGATATATCACATTTAAACTCGTTTCAGTTAATATCCCCAAAAATGACATCAATGCGACAGAAATTATTGCGATCGTAGTTTTATATTTTATTTTTTTCATGCAAAACCTCTATCAAAACATTGTAAATAAAAAAGTAGAAACGACAAAAAATCGTTTCTACTCTTTCTTTAGTTATGCCTAATGCAAACTATATTAAATGTATAAGCGTTAGTCTTATACTGAGTGTATCTATCTTATAAACGCTTAGCTAAGTCATCGTGCAAATCTTCGTAACCTGGCTTGTTCAATAAACCAAACATGTTACGCTTGTAAGCTTCAACACCTGGTTGGTTGAATGGATTAATACCGTTTAAGTAACCTGAAATAGCAATTGCTAATTCGAAGAAGTAAATCATGTAACCCAAAGTGTGTTCGCTTTGATCTGGAATGTTAACAGTCATTACAGGAACGCCACCATCAGTGTGAGCTAAAACAACACCTTCGTAAGCACGGTCATTTACGTAGTTCAAGCTCTTACCTGCCAAGAAGTTCAATTGATCCAAATTCTTTTCATCATCTGGAATAGTAACGTCATGACGAGGATCTTCTACACAAATAACAGTTTCAAATAAGTTACGTAATCCTTCTTGAATGTATTGACCTAATGAGTGCAAATCGGTAGTAAAGTTTGCACTTGAAGGATAAATACCTTTTTGATCCTTACCTTCTGATTCACCCATTAATTGCTTGCACCATTCACTAAACATTCTAAGACTTGGTTCGTAGTTTTCAACAATTTCAGTTGTGTAACCCTTACGGTATAAAATGTTTCTCAAAGCAGCATATTGGAATGGTGATTCCTTAGTCAAATCAGTATCTTGGTAATCTGCACGAGCATCAGCTGCACCCTTCATCAAGGCATCAATATCTGCACCTGAAGCAGCAATTGGCAATAAACCAACAGCTGAAAGAACACTATAACGGCCACCAACATCATCAGGAACAACAAATTCTTCGTAACCTTCAGCATCTGCTTCAGTCTTCAAAGCACCCTTTTGGCGATCAGTAGTTGCGTAAATTCTCTTAGCAGCTTCTTCCTTACCATACTTCTTGATCAACTTATCCTTGAAAATTCGGAAAGCAACTGATGGTTCAGTAGTAGTACCTGACTTAGAAATTACGTTAATACTGAAGTCACGGTCGCCTAACCATTCGATCAAGTCGTATAAATATGAACCAGAAAGCGAATTACCACAGAATACTACGATTGGCATATCTGATTTAGCCTTACCGTAGAAGTTGCTGTTCAAGAATTCGATAGCTGCTTGTGCACCAAGGTATGAACCACCAATTCCGATACAAATCAAAACTTCTGAGTCACTTTGGATTTTCTTAGCAGCTGCCTTGATACGAGCAAATTCTTCCTTGTCGTATTCAACTGGCAAATTCAACCAACCACGGAAATCACTACCAGCGCCAGTGCCATCTTGTAATTCAGCATTAGCAGCATTTACCATAGCTTGCATTTCACTTAATTCGTTTTCGTGAACAAATGTACCTAATTTACTACTATCAAACTTAATTAAACTCATATATCTGCTTCCTAACTAGATAAAATTATTCTTTTCACAAGTCATATTTTAGCAATGTTATTCCAGAAATACCAGAACTTCCCTAGCAAATATTTTTAATTCTTGAAAAAGTTTTATAAATCACATATCCCAAAATCAAACCACAGGTATTGAAGAACACGTCATCAATATCAGTTACGCCCGTATCCAACACAAACTGTAGACTTTCAATAATTAACGACAGTCCTATACCAAAAACTAGCGTTCTGATGAAATTCATTTTTTTTGAAAACACAATTGGAGTCAATATTCCAATAGGAACAAAGCACAGTACATTGCCAAAAGAATTGTACAAGAAATCAATTCGACTTTGACCATAAATCAATTTCCAAGTTTCTTTCATAAATACCAGATTGATTTGATTCAACGGACGATTTAAATCTAAACTTATTTGCCAAGGAAAATATGATTTTCTAAAAGTAGTAAACATAAACAATAAAATCAAGTAAAAGGCCCAGATCCATACTCCTGCTTCAGATCTGATCGTTCTACGATGTCTAATACAAAGTAGCCAAATCAGGCGTCCAATCGCGAATATCAAAAAATAAAAAATAGTTTTATCAAGCGCTACTAAAGCCAATTTGATCAATGCAAAGTGATTAATCGTCGTTGCATAGTTTCTTACAAGATAAAAATATATTGGCTCCAAGAAAAGCATATTCTACCTCTTCCAATTAATATCATAAACACTATTATACCTATTCTATAGACTAAAAATATTAAGAAAACGGAAACTCTTCACTTTTAATTGTCTAAAAACCAAATAACCATTAAAATTGTGGTATTAAGGAGAAAAACTGTGAAAAAAGAAAAAGTTTACAATTTTATTCAAACTAGAACTGGCTTTTTAACTTTGCTAGTTATACTATTCTGGGTTAAATATATCTTCGTGGCTTATTTTGACTTTAATTTGGGCTTGAGTGATCCTTATCAACATATCATCATGTGGACAAGCCCTTTAGGCGTTAGTGTGTTCTTGCTTAGCCTTGGCTACTATTTTCCTAAGCCAATTGTTTCATATGTTGTCATGTTGGTACTAGACTTAGCTAATACGATCCTGCTCTTTAGCAATGTCCTTTATTATCGCCAATTCTCGGATTTTTTAACCGTAAAGACAATGACAAATGCAGGTAAAGTGGCTCCCGGACTTGGTAAAAGTGCAGTTGCCCTCTTACATCCCTCAGATATTTTCATCTGGCTCGATCTCATCATAATAGTTATCTTGTTGATTTTGAAAAAAATTAAAATCGATCACAAGTCTTATGGGGTTTCAAGCTCCTTTGCTATTACCTCTCTAGGAGCATTTTTGATTGGCTTAAACTTATTTTTAGCAGAGTCATCACGCCCTCGCCTTTTAAGAAACACTTTTGATCGCTCATATGTCGTTAAATATCTAGGGCTTGATACTTTTACCGTTTATGATGGCATTAAAAGTGCTCAAACAGTTGAAGTCAGCAAAAATGCCAATTCTATTGATTTATCAAATATTATTACCGATATTTCACAAAATTATGCCCAGCCTAATCCGAAATATTTTGCTGGTGAAAAAAATAAAAACGTTATTGTTATCCACTTAGAAAGTTTCCAGCAGTTTTTGATCAATTTAAAAGTTAATGGTAAAGAAGTAACTCCCTTCTTGAATTCGATATACAAAAATAAGCATACTATCAGCTTCGCTAACTTTTATCACCAAGTTGGTCTTGGTCGTACTAGTGATGCCGAAAATATGCTGGAAACTGGTACTTATGGCATCTCGGACGGTTCGCTTTTTACGTCCCTAGGTACAGAAAATACTTTCCAAGCAGCTCCACAAATTCTCCGTCAAGCTGGATATAGTTCTGCCGTTTTCCATGGCAATGTCGGTACTTTCTGGAATAGAAATGATGTATATAAAAATATGGGCTATAATTACTTCTTTGATCAAAATTATTTTTCTAATGAGCAAGACGACAAGATCGGTTATGGCCTAAAGGACAAACTTTTATTTGCTGAAAGTATCAAATATTTAGAACAAATTCAACAGCCTTTTTACGTAAAATATATCACGGTCACCAACCATATCCCATTTGATATGGACCCAGAAGACTTAGATCCATCTTTCAAGACTACTTCTACTCGGGACACTACGATTAATAATTATTTCCAGACTGCACATTATCTCGATCAAGCGATAAAAGAATTCTTTACTTATCTAAAAAAATCTGGTCTGGCTAAAAACACTATGGTCGTTATCTATGGTGACCATTACGGTTTGAGCAATTCCGAATATCAAGCACTAGCTCCAGTTATTGGGCAAAGTGCTGACACTTGGAATAACTACGATACTGTTCAAATGCAACGCGTTCCGTTTATGATATACTCGCCAAACCTCAAAGGAAAAATCAGTTATGAAGTCGGTGGAGAAATTGACGTCTTACCAACCTTGCTTCACCTATTGGGAATAAATACTAAAGATTATTTGCAATTTGGCCAAGATCTATTATCAAAACAAAACCAAAAATGGATTGTTTTCCGTAACGGAACAATCGTTAGTCAAAAATATATTATTCTTGGCAATAAAGGAATTAAAGGTACAGTTTATAACAGAATAAATGGTCGCCAAATAGTCAATTTCACTCAAGAAGAAATACGAGAAATTACTGAATTAAGTAAAAAAGCTCGTGCCTCTTTAAAGGACTCTGATTTGTTAAACAGCCATAATCTGTTACGTTTCTATACTCCTGTTGGCTTTACTCCAGTGGATCCAGCTCAATTTGATTATTTAACAAATTATCAGCAAATGGTAACTGTTCGCAAGAAATTAGGAAAAGGATCAACCTCTGTGTATAGTCACCATCACGGTTCAACAACTAAACTTTATCGAACTGATGCACCTGAATTGATCGGCAGAGAAAACGAAATTACTGATATACCAGAAAATGTCTTAGCAAATCAATTAACTAATAAGAATTCAAAAAAGAACAAATAATAAAAAATGAGTTAACTACCGCATTAAACCGTAGTTAACTCATTTTATTTTACAAATTGTTCATAGCCTTGATCATACAAGATTACCGTGAAAGTCGAACCTTCATCTGGTTTAGAGTCAACTTTTACTTTACCACCATGTTGCTCAATCAATGAGGCAACAATCGCTAGCCCTAATCCAGACTCCCCAAATCCTAACTTAGCACGTGAAGGATCGGCCTTAAAAAAACGTTCAAAAATATATTTTGTCTGTTCTTCACTCATTCCAATACCATTATCAATTACGCGGAATTCAGCGCCATGATCAATGCGATTAGCGACAATAGTAATAGTGCCATTATTAGTAAACTGAATCGCATTTTGAACCAAATTAACCATAATCTGCTTGAAACGATCAACGTCCGCATAAACTTCAATTTTTTCCGGAACGTCTAAAACTAATTTATCATTTACTTTCTCTGCATTAGACATCATTTGTGTTTTAACATCATGTAAAATCACACTCGCATCAAAAACTGTTTTTGTCAGAGCAATTTGATTGCTACGAATCTTTTCGTAATCCAGATTTTCATTGACTAAACGGATCAACCGTTTAGTCTCACGGCGCATTAAGTCGATTGATTTAGGTTTTGATTCCTCTGGAATAGCATCATACTGTAATCCTTCTAGAATTCCATTTATAGTTGTCAATGGTGTTCTCATTTCATGTGCAGCATCAGCCATGAATTGATCTCGACGTTTTTCTTGTGCTTTTATTTCTTCACTTGACTTTTTCAGTTCACGAACCATCCGGTTAAAATTGCTGGCAAGCTGATCGATTTCATCATGATCTTTATGCTTGATCTGGACGTCAAAGTCCCCCGTAGCAACTTTTTCGGTTGCTCGTGAGAGTCGCTTAATTTTTGTAGTTGAATAGTAGGCTAGAACTAAACTTAATACAATTCCCACTAACAAACTAATTAATAAAGCATTCAATAAGTTGCGTTTAGCCATCATAATTGGTTTTTCAACATTTCTAACCGTTGAACCAATCCAAACAATTCCAATCAATTTTTGATTATTAAACCACGGAATTAACACACCAGTATAGGCATCTTTAGTTTGACCAATATAGAATGATTGTACATTATTATTTTTAATCCGGATCTCGCGACCCTTTTTTAAAAGTTTAAATACTGATGAATTTAATTTCATCCCTAAAGATTTTGGATAAATTTGTTCATTCTGTGCATTAAAAATTTGAAGATGGACTTGTTCACCCTTTAAAACATATTGCAATTGATCCAAAAATTGCACGCTTAATGTATCTTCACCACTATTTTCTTGAGCTACAGCCAAACTTCCAAGCGACTGAGCATAGCCTTCCATGCGGTGGAAATTTTGCTCATAAGCCTGATTTTTAGCATAGTCTAGCTCCGCATATCCAATAATCGAAATTGTAGTTAAAATTATTAACAAAAAACTTAATAAATGTTGGTAGATTAACTTCATAAGCTGCCTTATTTGTTTATCTGTGAATCATCAAACTTGTAACCAACGCCCCAAACCGTTTGAATAACCTGTGGTCCAACTTTTTCTAGTTTTTGACGCAACTTCTTAATATGGGCATCAACAGTACGTTCTTCACCATAATATTCATAACCCCAGATTAGCTCTAAAAGTTGCTCTCTAGAAAATACTTGTTTTGGTTTTTGTGCCATTGTATATAACAAATCAAATTCCTTTGGGGTCAACGTTGTAACTGCATGGTCATCGAATAAGACCTCTCTTCTTACCTTGGAGATCTTTAAATGATCAGTTTTAATATCAAAATCATCACTGATCTGTGTCTGTTCTTCTTTAAACTGGGTTTCTTCCATCATTACTCGGCGATGAAGTGCCTTGATTCTAGCAATCAAAGCAATCGGACTAAATGGTTTGGAAACATAATCATCAGCTCCTACACCCAATCCTAAAACTTGATCGGATTCGCTTCCCCTGGCAGTTAACATAATAATTGGGATAGTTGGCGAGATCTGGCGTATTTCCTTGGCAACTTGAATACCATCTTTTTTAGGTAGGTTTAGATCAAGCGTAATCAAATCATACTTTTTGGCATTGGCTTTGAACATCTCAACTGCTTCAATGCCATCAACAGCAACATCTTGCTCCCAATTTTCTTTTTTGAAAAACATCCCCATCATTTCTGCAACGGAGGTATCATCTTCAATCATTAATATCTTCAAAGTCATTATTTATCCCTAAATCCCTTTGTACGCGTTCTTTTCACTTGATCAGGTTCTACATAATCTGGTGGCAGACTTCCATTCTCTTTCAAAAATCGTTGTAGACTTTTTTCAGTCCAAATGATTGGAAAAATTATAAATAAATAGAAAGTCAACAGCCATATCAAAAAATAGCGATCCCATCCGATCAAGTGAATAATAATTCCAAGAATTGTTTGGATCATTCCAAACAAAATATTGTATAAACTTGCTTTCTTTTGAGCAAATTTAAAACTAGCTTTATTTACTTGAGCCAAATAAGATAAGTAGCCATAAACTCTATTAGGTTGCTTAGCTGGCGATATTAGCCAAATCACCCCAATAGCTACCAAAATCAGACCACAACCGAGATAGATCACTATTTCTCACTTCTTTCATAAAACTAATTATTTCCAGGCGCAGAAATAACTAGTCTCATTTTACCAGTGAATGCAAAATTCTTCATCTGATTAGGAATAATCAAATTCGTTCCTAATTTTAATGGCCATTCATTTTTACCACTCTTTAAGCTACCTTCGCCCTTGATTACTGATACTAATAGGTATGGATGGGCTCCTAATTCTGTTTCCCAACTACCAGCTAAATCTACTTGCCACAAATAAAAATGCGGTGATACAGGTGGTTCTACTAATGTTTTTATTTCTGCATCCTGATCCTTACTATATTTAATATCAATTTTAGGATCTTGATGAGGAACAATAGTAACATCAATAGATTTTTGTGTATGTAATTCTCGTTTTTGGCCCGTCTTAGCATCTACTCGATCATAATCATAGAGACGATAAGTTACGTCACTCGATTGTTGAGTTTCAATTACTAGACTTCCTTTAGTTAAAGCATGAATTGTACCAGCTGGTACATAGAAAAAGTCTCCAGCCTTAATAGGGACTTTACGTAGCAACTCATCCCATTTGCCTTGATCGATCATGCGTTTTAATTCTTCTTTGCTTTTAGCGTGATGACCGTAAATTAAATATGCTCCTGGGTCAGCTTGTAAAACATACCAACTTTCAGTTTTGCCTGAATCATGTTCAACCTTTGCAGCATAATCATCATCTGGATGAACTTGTACAGAAAGATTATCATTCGCATCAAGGAACTTAACTAAAAGTGGAAATTCCTTACTTTTTGGGTTGCCAAATAATTCGCTATGTTGTTGATATAGATCACGTAGTGACATTCCTTTGTACTGACCATCATTAACAGTAGAAGCATCGTCCTTATATCCAGAAATTATCCATGCCTCTCCTACTTTTCCATCAGGAATATCATAATTAAAAATTGTATTTAATTTTCTGCCACCCCAAATTTTAGGTCTAAAATATGGCGTTAAAAAAATTGGTTCCATTTAAAATCACCTCAAGTAAAACTATATACTTAATCGGCACTTAAATGAAACCCTTTTCGCTATTTATTTAAAAATTTTTCTACACCTTCAGCTAATCGATTCATTCCATCTTTAACCAACTTCATTGGACAAGCCAAATTTACTCTAATGAAATCTTCTCCATTGCCACGATATACCTCTCCAGCTGAAACTATCAAACCAGTCTCTTGATGTAAAAACTCAATAAAAGTGCGCGAATCAGTTTTTAACTTGCTAATATCGATCCACATCAAATATGTAGCTGTTTCAGATATCACCTTCAACTTTGGTAATTTATCTTGAATAAATGAAGTCGCATAATCAAAATTAAGGTTTAATTGCTTAATTAGCTCATCGTGCCAAAGCTTCCCCTTAGTGTATGCAGCAATAGATGCAGGGATTGCTAATAAATTAGGTTCAGCTACTTCATCACTATTGAGTCCACGATTAACAGTTTGTCGCAAATGCTCATTAGGAACAATTACAGTTGCAGCATGTAAAGCCGCAACATTAAAAGTTTTGCTTGGCGACACTAGTGAAATAACCTGTTGCTTATGTTCAAGTGAAAATGCTGGAGTATAGTCCTCTCCTTTTCGCACAAGATCACCATGAATTTCATCAGATACGAGGACAACATGATTTTTTTCGCAGAGACTACTTAATTTTTCAAGTTCAGTTTTTGTCCAAACTTTTCCAATCGGATTATGCGGATTACACAAAATCATTGCAGTTGTAGGCGGTAAGGCTAACTTTTTCTCTAAGTCCTCCCAATCAATTGAATATTCTTGGCCGTCATAAAGCAAATTACTTGAAAGAACATGACGACCACTATTTTCAATCGAATGATAAAACATATTGTATACCGGTGCTTGCACTAAAACATTGTCAGCTATATGAGTAACTCTTTTTAAAATTGACGAAAGAGCGGGAATGACACCAGTCGCAAAAATCATCCATTCCATCTTTGGACGACTACCATGAACTTGTTGATACCATTGAGCAACAGCATCAAAATATTCTGAAGTTGGGTGTTCATAGCCAAAAGCTTGCAAAGCTACTTTTTCTTGCATAGCTTGAATTATTTCTGGACAAACTTTAAAGTCCATATCTGCTATCCACATTGGTAGATCATCAGTTTTGACATTCCATTTGATTGAATTAGTATTGCGACGATCTACCGCAGTAACAAAATCATATTTCATATTTTTTCTCCTTTGGAGTCTGATTTAAATCTAAATAATTATCCCATCTACTTCTACATTAATCCTACTACAATACCCAAATAATAGTTTTGGACTTAAAGAAAATTCTCTCCAACTAGTCGATAATCAAATAGCGATGTATATCTCATTGCATTGACTAAACAATACCAGTCATGGCAATCATAATAATTGACTTTCACGATATTTTTTACTATCTTTACCAGTAGCAATAGGGCGAAAGCGTCCTGTTGATCTCCCCATTAAAAAAGAGACTCGCATATCCACGAGCCTCTTTTTATATAAAAACTAGCATAAGAAAAAGCTTTAATACCAATGTTTTTAAACACTGATATTAAAGCTTTTTTCGCAATATGGAGATGAGGGGAATTGAACCCCTGTCCAAACGCATTCTGTCACTGACCTCTACGATCATAGTTATATTACTTCAGCTTCACTAGTCCAAAGCGCCATATAACAGGGCTAAAATGAACTAGCTAACCTGTTGAACTCTTCTTAACCATTCAGGTGAGGTAGTTAAACGTAACTCGTTAAAGTTGATACCTATAATCGGCCACGAGTAAGCTAATTATAAGCAACACATGAGCTAAATTAAGCAGCTAATGCGTAAGAATTACTGTTTTTTGCAGTTAAATTTAATTGACGTTTTTACGTAGTCGTGACCTACGAATCGCAGTCAATGCGGATCTACGCCTGTCGAATCCCAAAACATCCCCTTGAGACTCTACTATTTTAACATAATCCGCATTAAAATGCGACTTTAAGAACCTACTTATCTAAATGTGCCAATCTTACAACGTCACGTTCAATCATCAATTCTTCATCAGTAGGTACAATCAAAGCGGTAATCTTTGAATCTGGCTTAGTGATGATCTTCTCACCATTCTTGTCGTTAGCTTCAAGATCAGGTTTCAAGCCTAAGAATTCCAAAGACTTCATTACTGATGCACGTACGCCTTCGTCGTGTTCACCGATACCTGCTGTAAAGGCAATAGTATCTACTCCACCCATTTCTGCAATGTAACTACCAACGTATTTAACTACACTGTTAACAAACATCTTGATGGCTAAATCAGCAGTTGGCTTTTCACTTTGAAGCAAATCACGCATATCAGGAGATACACCAGAAATACCCAATAACCCGGACTTCTTGTTCAATACTTTGATCATTTCATCCATTGAGTAATGTTCTTTTTCCATAATAAATTGTAAAGCAGATGGATCAACATCACCGGAACGAGTAGCCATCATTAAACCTGCCAAAGGACTAAAGCCCATTGAAGTATCAAATGATTTACCATTCTTTACCGCAGTAATTGAAGCTCCTGATCCTAAGTGCAATACCAAAAGCTTCATATCCTTCAAATCTTTACCCAATAATTCTGCGGTACGTTGTGCTACATAACGTACTGAAGTTCCATGAGCACCATATTTACGAACCTTGTAATTTTCATAGAATTCATATGGTAATGGATACAAGTAATGAACTTCATCTAGAGTTTGATGGAAGGCAGTATCAAACACACCAACTTGTGGAACTCCTGGCAATAACTTCATAAATGCTTGAATACCACGACCTTCTGCAGGGTTATGCAAAGGTGCATATTCAGTCAAATCAAAAATCTTTTTGAGTTCTTCTTCACCAACAAGAACGGAGTCCTTAAATTCTTCTCCACCTGCAACAATACGGTGTCCAACACCAACAATTTCGCTGAAATCTTCAACGACATTGTATTTCTTTAAGTTGTCGAGCAACAACTTCACAGCAGTTTCTTGATCTGGAACTGGCACTTCTTCAGCGTGCTTAGTTCCATCTGGTAACTTAATTTCAAAAGTAGAGCCTTCGAGTGCGACTCTATCTGCCATACCTTCTGCTAATACCTTTTCATCTGGTAATGAGAACAATTTATATTTAAAGGTTGAACTACCTGAGTTAATTGCTAAAACCTTTTTCATGAAAAACCTCCTGGATTTTTAGATATCAATTCACAAACTAATCATTAGTTTTAGTATACCACTCATTTAGCTTAACATTAAGCTTAAACAACGCTTCTTCTTCATTATTTCCTTCCAACTTTGTGAGCATAACGTTGTCTAAGGTAGCGTTTTCACCGTGATTTTGGAAAATTAACACTGATTTTTGATTGAATTTATTTTTGAACATTTTATCTGGTAATTCGACAATTGCTTTCAAATATACTTTATTTGCTAGCCATGGCATAAAATCTGCTCCAGTTTTACCAGATAGCATTGATTGTGGCACTACTAAAAATACCATACCTCCAGGTTTAAGGTTTTTAATAATTTGTTCTGTTAATAAAAGATGTGCGAATGAATGTCCCGTCTTAGATTTAGTTGCAAAATGCTTAACGTTTTCATCAAGTGGATAAAAACCTACTGGCAAATCACTAATAATAACATCTGGTTGCTCGATCATCCATGGCAAAATTGCATCCTGACAATACAGTTCAATGTTCAAATTATTTAAATGGGCTGCTACATCTGCCAAATCTAACATTTCTTCATCATTATCAATCCCATATAGTTGATACAAGTCTTTAGAATGATTAGCAGCCTTTAATTGACTGATTACTGAATACAATAAGTTTCCTGCTCCAATTGCAGGATCCATTACCGTTAATTGGCGATTCGGCAATAGCTTTTGCATGAAGAGTGCGATTACAATCGAGATTAATTGTGGGGTTGGCATTTGATTAGCATCTCTGCCATCATCATTAATGGCTTTCAAGGTTAAATATGTAAAAACTTGAGCCTTGTCTTTTTGACTAATCTTGTCATAGTTCAAAGTTTTATACATTGCACTGAGTTGATCAACCGTCTTAGGATCTGGTGCACCCATTTCAACCTTTATCTTGCCATTTTCTAAATTGTCAAACGTTTCCGTCAAAGCTTCACCGAAGGAAACATTTAGTGCTTCTTGCAAGGTGGTAACACAATTCAAAAATTGATTAAACAAGTGTTCCATATTGTTCATAAATCTACCTACTTTCCATTTCCCTTACTATTTTAAAGAAAGGGGAAAACTGGTGCAAGTAAAGTCAATTGGCTTCCAAATATTTAATAATCAGTTGATTGCTTACCATGTTGTCATAATAGATCTGGCAATATAGCTTTAAAAATAGTAGACAAGTTATCAGTACTAACATACTACTTAAAAGTGAACTAGCCTTTACTTTCTTTTTCATTAATCGTCTTTTCTTCTTTCAATTTAAAAAATAATTCTGATTTTCGCTGATCTTTTTCTGTAATCAAGATTTTAATAGTATCTGCACTAGTTTCGAATTTTGCATCACTAACATTAAGCAATAGTGGCATATGTCCACCTTTATTTGTCGTTACCCGAATCATAGATTGATATTGTTGAATTGCATAGTGCTTTAATTCTTTTCCGCTTTTAATGGCAAAACAGCTCTTCTTAGCGTTGGAGTATTTTGGTTCTGTATAAGACTTATCACTTTTATTGGCATGTAAAAAGCGATCGAATTGAACATAAGCATATGCAATTTCATCTTGATGCATATTCCAACTATTGGCAGTTTTTAAGTTCTGAAGTAGACCTTTCAAAGTAAACATGATCGCAATAGTGATTATAAGGGCAACCATGGTCTCGCTTAATAGAAAGCCCGGTTTTTTATTAATATTTATTTTTTTCGTCTTGATATTCATGATCATGGATTGTTATTTTCTTAAGATTATTAGTTTTCATAATATGTCTGGCTAAAGCTTGATCTGTCTTTCTTTCCATTTGAAAATTATTCTCATGAGTTGCCTTAATTATGGTAGAAAAAGTTGTTACTGCAATGCTAGCGATCAAGATTGCCAGTATCGCTTCCAATAGCAAAAAACCTTTACTAGTTTTCATTGACGCTTCTCCCCCATGTCATTTGTACTTTTAAGCGTTCCTTGCGCTTACCATCCGAAAAAGTCAATGTCCTAGGATTTACAGTACCTTCGCCCGAAATTGAAAAATTGTCAAGCCCAGATACTTTTATCTCAGAGTCAATTGTTAATCGTCTGCGATACTTGTTTCCAGTAAAGGTGATAGTAGATGATTCCGCAAAATAAGTAATATCCGTCGCACGCTTAGTCAAAATACTAACACGAGTCGCTTGCTCAAAAGCTGCCCTTATTTCTCTAACAGTATTTTCAAAAATCAATTGTCTTTGATATTCTCGTAAATTAAGTGAGCCTAAGCTTACCATAGCACAGGTAATAGCTAATACAATTACTGTTTCAATTACAGAAAAAGCTGGACTAGTTTTCCGATGGCTTTTCATTATCAACAATCTTACCATCATTAGAATCAATTGTTAGTTTATATTTAGCAGCTTTAGCAACTTGATCTTGGGTTAAGTATCCGGCTTTAGCCAAACTATCAATTTTAAGTTCTTTATCCTTGATATTATCGTCCATTTTATACAGCTCCACTTGAGTCTCAAGCGTCGTCTTAAATGCATCACGACTCTTATGATCCGCATTATCTTTTTGATGAATCAAATTTGGAGCGATAATGATCAACAAAATTACGATGATTGCAATTACCACTACCATTTCAATCAAAGTAAAACCTTTTTGTTGACGATTTTTTCTTAACAATCCTACTAAATATTGCTTGAGTTTTTTCATAAAAATAACCTCTCAATTTCTTACATTCCTTGCATCATGGCATACATTGGGAGCAATAATTTCAAATACATCCCTATCACACATAGCCCGATCAGTACAAAACAAACTGGCTGAACATTGACAACCATCTTTTCAATCTGATAGGTCAACTCCAAAAATAAACTTTTTCCTAAGAGAAGGCATTGTTGACTTAAAAATTTCCTTTTAGAACCTGTTTTTAAAAATAAGATCAATGAGTCTGGTAAAAACGGTTCTTCCTTGATGATTTCAACTAGAGCCTGTCCTTGTAGTAGCTTTTTTTGGATTTTAAGCCCTAAGGCCTGTTGCAATGATCCTTTTTGTTGATCGGCTGCATACTCACACATTTTTTGAAGTGAAAAGCCACTCGCTAGTAATAATCCAATGTCATACACCAAAATATATCTAATATAAAGGGTAATAGTTGGTCCAATTAGCGGATATTTTGCTAGCTTAGTTAATGAACGATAGTCTTGTTTTTTCAATAACCAAACAATCTGCGCTATCAAGCTACTGCCGCCAATTACACAAAGGACTAATACCAATATTAAGCAATCACCGCTATGATCTGACCCATTACCTAAATTGCTTACAACAAACGTTTGCATAAAAACCAGAAGCAAAGCCATCATCCCTGCCAATACAAAGGGATATGTTAACTCTGCTTGCAATTTTCTAATTTGCGCATGCTTCAATCGATGCAAAACCGACAATTGTTCAAGACACTCGATTAGATTTCCCTGTTGTAAAGATAAATTAATTTGTACAACCGTCGTATTTGAAAATCCTAATTTGAACAATTCATCTGCTAAACTTGCACCTGTTTGCATCCTTTCACTTAAACAATTTAAAGTTGTTGCTCGCTTAGGCCAAAGGGCTGGCATAATTTCGAGACTACTATTAATTGAAAAACCATTCTTCAAACTATTTTTCAAATAGTCGATGAAGGCTAACTGCTCATCATCAGTTAATTTATCCTTCTTCAAAGAGCTTGAAAGTCTCGGCATCAATTTTATCCTCCATTTCTAGCTGTTGCAGATTTTTCTTCCAAGAAACAAAATCTGCTCGCGCAGGCTGCTCAATTGCAGCTTTTAATGTTGCACCACTTGCAATATCCAACAGGCAAGTCAACTCACCCTGATTTGAAGGAATCAGCCTTTGATAACTGGCAGCCGTTAAACAATTGGCCAATTCTGAATTGGTAATACCTAGCCCTTCAAGTCGTGTAATAGTCTGCAAGGTACTTTTAGCATGAATTGTAGCCAAAACTAGATGTCCACTTAAAGCTGCATCAACTGCTAGTCTTGCTGTCCCGTGATCTCGAATTTCGCCAATGATCAAAATATCTGGGCGATGTCTTAGAGCAGCTTTGAGCAAACTAACATAGTCAATTCCCGCTTCATTATTGACTTGAGTTTGCAAGAAACTAGTTTCATGAACTTCAACTGGATCTTCAATCGTCATCACAACTTTATCTTGTCCTAATTCTTTAGCAAGCTCATACATTGTCGTGGTTTTTCCTGAACCCGTTGGTCCGCTCGTTAAAACCAATCCACGTTTTAAGGCTAATTCTTGCAACTGCTGTATTTGTTCTGGTAAATAATATTTACTCTTATTAATTGGATAAATAATTCTAATTACTAACGATTCTGCATCATTAAAATCACCTAAACTAGATAGCCTCAAGTAGTATTTCTTATCATCAAATAAATAGATCATTGCTCCTACCTGCGGTCGTCGGTGTTCTGAAATGTCCATCTGGGCAATATATTTAAAGTAATTAATTACTTCTATCCCCCTGCTGGTCGTTAACGAATCTAAAGTCATTACTCCTGTAGACAAGCGCAAATTTAAGTGATATTTGTTTTGATTAGGTAAAAGAAAAATATCGCTTGCGTGTGCAAGAATTGCTTGTTGGATAATTTGATCAACAATTTTCCTGATCTCCATTTTTTCACCCCCTATATATATAAATACGCAAAAAATCGAAAATTTTATTTTTTTTTTGAAAAAAATGCAAAAAAAAATACACCTAGTCAAAAACTAAGTGTACTTCTAAATAATTAATCTTCGTCTGCAGCAGCTGTGTAAACGTTTTGAACATCGTCATCATCTTCTAATGCATCAATAAGATGTTCAAATTGTTCTTTCTTTTCAGCTGGAACCGGAGTGGTGTTTTGTGGCAGCATGGTCAATTCAGACACTGCTAACTTGTAGCCACTCTTTTCAAGGGCATCGCGAACTTGAGCAAATTGCTTTGGATCAGTGTAAATTTCAAAAGCATCATCACTAGTTTGTAAATCATCGCCGCCTGCATCCATAACGTCAAGTAATACTTGATCTTCATCAGCATCAGTAGTTGAACGATCAATTACAATATAGCCCTTGCGATCGAACATGTATGCAACTGAACCTGTTGCACCCAATGAACCACCGTTTCTGGTAAAGGCAACTCTTACAGCTGAAGCAGTTCTATTTTTGTTATCAGTCAAAGCTTCAACTAAAACAGCAACACCACCTGGTGCGTAGCCTTCGTAAGTAATTTCATCGTAATGTTCTTCTGAATTACCTTCAGCTTTTTTAATTGCACGTTCAATGTTGTCCTTAGGCATATTGTTTGAACGTGCCTTATCAATAACTAAACGCAATGCAGGATTCCCTGAAGGGTCAGGACCACCACTCTTTGCAGCCATGTAAATTTCACGAGATAATTTTTGGAAAATTTTACCTCTCTTAGCGTCTTGCGCATTCTTGCGGCCTTGAATATTGTGCCATTTTGAATGTCCTGACATAAAGGATCCTTCTTTCTATCTTACAAATATCATTAACGATAATAATCTTAACTCAGAGCCAGTTAAAATTCAATATTCAAGCTGATTTATCCTGCTTTTTTCTACTATGAAAGTGATTAATTGTTAAAACCAGTAAGCATAGAATAATTGCACAAAAAACACCGCTTCCATCTAACATTACATCATGCACGCTTGGTGTACGATCTCCTGTTAAAAATTGATGGAATTCATCAAAAGCAGCAAGGCCAATAACTGCCAGCCAAGTTAGTATTGGAGCTACCCAACTAATGCGAAGTATGAACTAAAATGTGCTAATTTTCTAACTACAAATTGGGTCATTCCTGCTTGACCCCCATCTGTAGCAGCATCATGCCAGCGTCCCCCATAATAAATATTAAAATTACCAACAATATTCTCTAGCCATCCTAGATAACGATGAATAAATCCCGGTCTCATTTCTTGTTGATGATACGTCATCGAACTTGAAGCAAACAGCATTATCAGCACAAGCAGTGAAAGAATTAGAAAGATTTTTTCTTTAGTAGTAAAAGTAAATTTTTGCATATTATATCCCTTCTGCAATCGATTTACTTTTATCTTACCATGCTTTGATTTCTAAATTTTATAAAGGTTTTTAATGTTTTTTAACATCGGACTTTACTTTTACAGGAACAGGATTTTTCCATTCAGTCGTTAATGCGACTAAGGTCAATAAGATAATTGCAATACCGATTAATTGATTTGTCATAAGCCATATCCCTTCTTTTTACTTACTTTTTGTAACTATTATACACACTTTCTTTTAGTAAGTAAAGCGATTAAAAAATAATTTGTACTTAGGAAACGCTTACTAGTAGCGATTTTTTTCATAATGAGTAGAATAATATTATGTTAGAAAACTTTATATATAGAAAAGGATGAGAAATAACAAGTGGATGAGTTAGATGCACTAAACCCTGCCAAAAAATATATCTCTTGGCAGACATTGTTTTTAATGGCATTATGTACCGTTATTGGTCTTGATGACATTATGTATAATTTCCAAAATCAAGGAATGTCCGTAATCTTTTCTTGGATTGTAATGGTAATTTTTTACGTATTTCCATACTCCTTGATGGTTGGGCAGTTAGGTTCTGTTTTCAATAAAGAAGGTGGTGGCCTTTCTTCATGGGTTAGAGGTACTGATGGTGAATTCCTAGGTTACTTTACTGCATGGACATATTGGGCTGCTTCTATTCCTTACGCGGTTGATTCTGCTAACGAAATCATCGTTGACGTGGGTTGGGCATTTACAGGATCAGAAAAATTCCAAAGTATGATTCCTAACTCGTTATTTGCAATCTTGACGTTTGCCATGTTCATCATCTTTATTATTGTTGAACACCATTTTTCAAATTCAATGGAATTTTTGTCAACTATCGGTGGTGGCTTGATGGTTCTTATGACCATCCTGTTCGTTATTTTAGGTTTTGCTGCTTTTGCCAAAACCGGTGGTCATATGGCAACAACCAATTTCACTTGGAAATCAATTTTCCCTAAGTTCGACTGGCATTATTTCTCAACAATTGCAATGTTGATTTATGCGATGAACGGTTGTGAATTAGTTGGACCTTATGTAACTAAGATGAAGAATCCTAAGAATGATTTCCCTAAGGCAATGATTACTTTAGCGATCATGACTGCCTTCTTAACAATTTTCGGTTCATTCGCATTAGGTATCTACTTCAATGCTAACCATATGCCAAATGACCTTAAGATGAATGGTGCTTACTATGCATTCAAGATGATTGGTCATCAATATGGCGTTGGCGACTTCTTACTTTATGTTTGGGCATGGACTTCAGTATTCTTTAACTGTGCGTTACTAGCAGTTCTGTTGGACGCAATGACAAGAATGTTGATTTCTGATACTGGTGATCGTTATATGCCAAAATTCTTGCGTAAGAAAGATAAGAACGGTTTACCAATCAACGGATACATTTTAACTGTTTCTCTATCATCATTTATTATGATCTTAGGTATCTTCTTACCAGATATGAACGATATCTTTAACTGGCTATTAAACCTTAACGGTATTGTTTCACCTGGTGTTACTTGCTGGATCTTCTATTCATTTATGCGTATTAGAAAGAGTCCTGAAAAGTATAAATCAGATTATGTCTTCATCAAGAATGATAAATTGGCTTATGGTGCTGGTTTAATTTTGTTGGTCGTAACCGCAATAGCTACGATCATGGGAATCACTCCTCAAGACGTTGCTCAAGGCTCAGCTGTTTGGTGGTATGAATTGATCATCAATATCGTTTCCGTAGTCGTTTTGATTGGATTAGGTGCGATCTTACCAGGTATTCGTCAACGCGAACGTGAATATGGCATTGCATTTACTCGTAATCAATGGATTATCATGGGGATTTTGATTGTCGGTTCAATTATTTTTGGCGTTTACATGGGTAGTTTGAAACACTTACCATTGCGTGGTGCTTACATTGCCATTGAAGCTGTTATTGCTTTAATCATTACTTGGTTAGTTGGTAGACGTAAGCCGGTAACTGCATAATTTTATAAGCATAAAAAAGCAAATCATTGATCATTTTGATCTTTGATTTGCTTTTTATGTACCCAAAATTCTTCTAGAAATGTAGATTAAATATCGAAATTATCAGATAAGTCATACCACTTGCAATCACTGGACCAGCAGCCACTCCTTTAAACGCTACCACACCGATGATTGTACCTAATACCAACATTACTGTAACCTGTGGTACAGCTGCCAATTGATCTACGCCATATTTTGATAAAATAGCTACCGCTATTCCCGCCAAAATTGCAACCCATCCTGCTGGGGTTTTAAAGGCACTAAATAAATCATTAAACCCAATTTTTCCGGTTGCGATTGGAATTAAAATAGCTATTGAAATAATTGTAACTCCCCAATTTATACCTTTGGCCTGAATTTCAGGAAACCAATTATCATAAGTGTAAGGGATTAACTTTAAAACCATAACTGCAACTGTCGCAATGATTAAAGACCTATTCTTTCCCAGTAAAGCTACTGCTAAAATTAATCCCAAAAATAACCAACTTTGCATATTTTCGCTCATTTTTCTAGTTAATTGTCACTTCTCCTACTATATTTTGATCAAAGAAATTCTGAATCTCAGTAACATTCATTCCTTGTCCTAAAGCCCACATCAACTTAGTAATTGCGCTTTCTGAGGTCATATCGCGTGCACTGATTGCTCCCTCAAGCAAAGCCAATCGTCCTACCTCATAACGAGTCAAATCACTACGCTCATATAGACATTGACTACTTGCTATAACTGGAATTCCTTGCTTGATCAATTTACCAACAGCAGCTACCATGTTTCGACGAATATAGTTCATTCCCCCTAAACCATATGCTTCAACAACAATACCGCGACAACCGCTGTCAGCCATCGCAAATAATAGTACCGGATCAAACCCTGGAAAAAGTTTTACTAGGGAAACATGGGTTTCAATATTTGTATTAAGCTCACACTTGCCGGTTCCAAGTCCAGGATCAGATATCATATCTAGACCATCAGAAGTTACTCGTGCTATCGGTGGAACATTGACGCTTTCAAACGCATTAAAGTTGGTTGTTCTAACTTTCACCGTGCGACAGCCCAACATTACTTTTCTGTCAAAAGCTAGATAAATCCCCGGTTTACAACTTGCAGCAGCTGAAAAAGCCAACCGTAGATTATGGGGAGCATCACTAAGCACTACATCCATTGGAACTTGGCTTCCAGTTAAAACAACGGGAATTTCAATTTTTTGGAGCATAAAAGAAAGCATCGATGCAGTATAAGCCATCGTATCTGTACCATGCGATAAGACAATGCCATCATATTTTGTACGATATTTATAAATTTGCTCAGCAATGAATTTCCACTCTTCTGGTTGAATATTAGATGAATCTAGTTGCAAGATATCCCTTACATCAATTTGATACGGTAAGGGACCCAACATTGACAATAAATCTTGACCAGAATCTTGTGGAACCAGCCCCTCATTAGAGGCGCGAGATGCAATAGTTCCACCAGTTGATAATAGTAGCAATTTCTTCATTTTTTCACCCTAATTCTGCAATTTAGTCAATAATCCTTCGCATCCCCGCTTAATATCTTGATAAGCTGTTTCAAAATCATTAGTATACCAAGGATCATCAATATCGCGATAACTATCACAGAATTGCAACAACTTATATTCTTTATGATCCGGATCTCCTCCGGTTATCTGATTCATATCCATGAAGTTTTCTTCATCCATACAAATTAAATAATCATAGATCTGATAATCCTCTGCTGTCATTTTTCTAGCAGCACGGCTAGTATATGGGATCATTTTCTCTGTTAAAATGCGTTTAGTTCTAGGATCCATGTCCTGTCCTAAGGCATCAGTTGTTGCAGCTGCCGATACAATTTCAAATTGATCAGCTAGCCCCTTTTGCTTAACCAAATCTTTCATTACAAATTCTGCCATTGGTGAGCGACAAATATTTCCATGACAAACAAATAGAATTCTTTTCATCCGTTTTCCACCTCTAGTTAAATAATTTTCCTAAATAGAGTCCAAGAAATAAAAGTACAATACCTCCAAGATACGTTATTAGCGCATATTTTACAAATCCTAGATACTGCTTATTGCGGAACAATGTGGCTAATTCCACATTCAACGTTGAAAAAGTAGTATAGCCACCCATCATCCCCGTACCTAATAAAGCATAGATCAATGGCGAAGCTTTAAGACCAAATAGCAAGCCTAAAAATAATGTCCCTGTCAAATTTATTACTACCGTCTGTGTAGGTGCACCTGAATGTCGTCTATTAAATTCAGCCCAATGCTTTTTACCAAAATCAGTTATCACAACTCTTAACATTGCTCCCAAGGCTGCTCCAAACCCTGCATAAAGAATTAGCATTTACTTCAGCACCTTTCTTCCCATTTTTTGTCCACAAACTGTACCAAGATAAGCTATAAGAAAGCCCAAAATTACTGTAGCTATGAAATAGCCGACAGCATTAATTGAACCTGTCGTAATCAACTTATAAGTATCCAAATTAAAACTAGAGAAGGTAGTATAGGCTCCAACAAAGCCACTTCCCAGTCCAACCGTAAGCCATGGAGCTAACCGTGGATATTCCAATAAAAAATAGGTCAAAAAAGCCAAAATAAAACAACCAGTTAAGTTGGCAATGAGCGTACCCATAAAACTATAGCTGGCTGCCAAAATTGCTCGAAGACTGCCCCCTAAAAAGGCAAAAACTCCAACACTAAGATATTTTTTCAGTTCTTCCAAATAAATAACTTCCCTTTTTATAAAACTAATTTCTTAAGAGCTTTAGCAACTCCATTATGGTCATTATCGTCAGTTACGTAATCCGCACGTGCTTTAATATCTTCAATCGCATTACCCATTGCTACCTTATAGAAATCTGGATTATTGAACATCGACATATCATTGCCTTGATCACCAAAAATCATAACTTCCTTTGGTCTGATTTTTAGTCGTTCAGCCAAATTCATTAAACCATTGCCTTTAGATGCTCCAATAGCATTGATTTCAATGCAGTTATCTAAGCTACGAACAATATCATAGGATTGAAAAGCCCAATCTGGCAGAGCTTGCCATAGTTTTTCAACTTCATCGCTTGCCCGATCACAGGTAAAACTAACTTTGTTGAAAGTAAAATCCTGTGGAATTTCTTTTTTATCACGTACTCGTAATTCATTATTAGTAAAGGCTGCATTGATTTGCATCTGCACACAGAGATTCCGATCTAAGGTCCAAAAGCATTCAGTTGTCTCGAAATGCAAGTTAGCATGACTTAAGCGTTGCATGCGTAACATAGTAGTAAAATCTTGGTAATCCATTTCTTGACTCATCAAAACCTTGCCATCCAAAGCCTGAACCACTGCACCATTGAAGACTACTGCATATTGATCCGGCCCTTTTAAGCCTAAATCGTCAGCAAATTCTTTTACTCCAGAAAGTGGTCTGCCTGAAGCTAATACGACTTTGATTCCTTGATTGCTAACTTCTTGTAAAACTTTACGGGTTTCTGTTGAAATGTAATTGCCAGAAGTTAATAACGTGCCATCTAAATCGACACCGATCATTTTAATTGCCATAAAATTCATCCCCTTTTCCACTTCATAATTATACCAACTTTTTAGCTCTAGGCAGAAAAAAGCGTAACAAACTATTTCTAGTCTGCTACGCTATTATCCTACAGTAGTTTACTTTTCTGCAGCTTGATATGAAGCTTCAATTTCTTTAATTATGGCTTCGTCCTTTAAACCAATAGTTTCTTTAATTACTTGTTCTAATGGCTCTTCTTTAAGCATTGCCTGTAATTTAACACTTTCGCTGTCTTTAGGTTCATCAAAGTGATAAATCTTGCCAACAGTTTCCATTAATGCTTGGTAACTCAAACCTCTTTCTTTCAATTCACGAATTGGGCGAATAAATCTTTCGTTATAACTTAATTTACGAATTGGCGTTCTACCCACACGGGCTATGTCATCTGAAATATATGGATTTTGGAATCTGTTTACAATCTTCTCGTGATATGCTACCAGCTCAGATTCATCAAATTCCTGATTCCATTTATTAAGAATTAAAGATCTGGTTTCTCTCAATACGCGTTTAACTTGCTTCAATACTTGTTCATCTTTGATTGCTTCACCAATTGTTGAATATCCTAAGCTCTTTCCTGTATATGCAACCGTTGTATGTCCAGTATTTACTGAGAACAATTTTCTTTCAATATATGGTTTAAGATCTGGAGCATAGTGAACGCCTTTCAAGTGGATACTCTTATTCTTCATTTGACTTTCGTCAATAACCCATTCTTTGAAGTCTTCAACAGATACAAATAACGGATCTTCATTGTGTTGAATTGGAACAATCCGATCAACAGCCTCATTTGGAAAGCCAATAAATTTATCAACTTTAACTTTGATGGCATCATCCAAATGTTTATAGACTTCTTCTTTAAGGTGTTCTGAACCACCAATCATATTTTCACAGGCATGACATCTAATGGTTGCTCATTGCCTGCTACCAATCTAGCGGTTAAGCCTTCAGCAATTAATGGTGCAATAATGGCTAAAATTTTAGGACCAATAGCAGTAGTGATAATATCAGTAGTTTTTAATTGTATCAACAACTTTTTCAGGATTTTTAGCATTATTAATTCCTGCAACATTTGAAACGTGAATTTGCTTTTTACCTGGGGCTGCTAATTCAATATCGTATTCGCCACGTTTGTTCAATTCATCAATAATCGTTTCATTAACATCAACAAAATCTATCCCAAAACCACAATTATTTAGTTGCTTGATTCCCAATCATTTACTCTTCATCAACAGCGTTTGACAGACAGCCCCTTTTTCATTATTTATTCTTATATTATTCAACTGTTACACTCTTAGCCAAGTTACGTGGTTTATCGACATCTAAGCCCTTTTCTTTAGAAGCATAGTAAGCAAGCAATTGAGTTGGCACTACCGTTAATAGCGGCGACAAGTAGTAATTCAAATCAGGTAATACCACATCGTCGTTTTCCTTAGCGAATTGTTTGCCAACAATGGTAATTACGCTTGCTCCTCTTGAAGTTACTTCTTGAATATTGCCCCGAGTCAAATCAGCAGTAACTGGATCGTTGATCAAGGCAATAACAGGAGTACCGTCTTCAATTAAAGAAATAGTTCCATGCTTCAATTCAGCTGCTGCAAAGCCTTCAGTCTGGATATAAGATACTTCCTTTAATTTCAAGGCTCCCTCCAATGCTACAGCATGATCGATGCCACGACCAATGTAAAAGGCATTTCTTGATGCAATCAAGTATTTTTTAGCTAACTCAGCAAAACGTTCTTTACCATCAACAATTTCTTGAATCCCTTCGGCTGCTAATGCTAATTGATGTTTCAAGTCAAAATCTTTGGCATCTTGATTTGCTAATTTTTCACCAACAGCTTTTGCTAAAATTGCTTGTAATGCAATTTGTGCAGTATATGCCTTAGTTGAAGCTACGGCAATTTCTGGGCCCGCTTTAAGCAACATTGTGAAATCAGCTTCTCTTGATAATGTTGATCCTTCAACATTAGTCATAGTCAAACTAGTAATGCCACGCTTGTTAGCTTCCTTCAAAACAACTCTAGAATCAGCAGTTTCTCCTGATTGTGACAAGAAGATGAAGAGTGGACGTTTACTCATGATTGGGAAATGATAACCGGCTTCTGAAGCATATCCAACTTCAGTTGGAATTCCAGTATACTTTTCAAATAAATCTTTTCCAACCAATCCAGCATGATAACTGGTTCCAGCTGCAAAAATATAAATTCTATCAGCATTAGCCACTGCATCAACAATCTTTTGGTCAACTAATGGTTCTCCATTTTCATCAAGATAGTCTTGAGAAAGACGACGCATAACACCTGGTTGTTCATCGATTTCTTTCAACATGTAGAATTCATAAGTACCTTTTGAAGCAGCATTAGGATCAATATCAAGCACATGAGGTTCGCGAGTTACTTTTTCTCCATCAAGATTTTCAATCGTGTAGCCATCTTTGGTAATATCACCAACATCACCATCTTGAAGATCAACAAAAGTCTTAGTTTGATCCAAAACTGAAATCGCATCAGAAGCAATAATATTAAAGCCATTGCCTAGGCCCAACATCATTGGTGACTTGTTCTTAGCAATATAAACATGATCAGGTTGAGTATTATCAACCAACAAGAAAGCATATGATCCTTTAACCAACTTCAATGCTTTCTTGAAGGCACTAAAGCCATCAAGATTATTTTCACGAGCTAATTTACTGATTAATTGAACAACTACTTCAGTATCGGTTTCTGATTTAAAAGTTACACCTTGAAGATACTTTTCTTTTAATTCCAAGTAGTTTTCAATCACACCATTATGAACTAAATAAAAACGCTTTGTTTCATCAAAATGTGGGTGTGCATTATCAACAGTTGGTTTACCGTGAGTAGCCCAGCGAGTATGACCAATTCCAACTAAGCCTTGTTGTTCAGGAGTTAACTTTTCTTTTAAATTGCTAATTCTACCAACAGCTTTTACCAGGTATTCATGACCTGCTAAATCATTAAGATACATACCTGCAGAATCATAGCCACGATATTCAAGATTTGTTAAGCCATTTAAAATTAGGTCTCTTGCAGATTTTCCAACTACACCAACTATTCCACACATATTAACTTTCTCCTTTTGGTCTAGTTCAATTTTCAGAACTAAACCGGTAAACTTTTTTGTTGCAACAGTAATATTATCGCTTTATAAAAAATTGGTCAAGGCAAAAATCACAAAATTGGTTTATTTTTTTAAAATGTATAGACCAATTATGGAATTGGCAAACAAAAAAGACCCAACTTGTTGTTGAGTCTATATTCTATAATCGGAAATTTAAATCTTAGGCGCCCATTTCGGCTTCTACAACTTTAACTACTCGATCAACATATGCATCAGTTTCTTCTTGAGTAGGACCTTCAGCCATAACCCGCAATAAATCTTGTGTACCTGAAGGACGAACTAAAATACGACCATTTCCAGCCATATCAGCTTCTACTTCAGCAATAGCATCAAGAATTGGTTGGTGTTCACGCCAAGTTTGCTTTTTCTTGACTGGAACATTTACAAGACATTGAGGATAGTCTTTAAAATCAGACAATAATTCAGACAAAGACTTGCCTGTCTTCTTCATTACCAACATCAAATGAAGACCAGTAAGCATCCCATCACCAGTATTATGGTAATCGCTCATAATTACGTGACCTGATTGTTCACCACCAAGGTTATAGCCATTTGCACGCATTTCTTCAGAAACGTAACGGTCACCTACTTGAGTTCTAACATTCTTTAAGCCCTTGCGTTCCAATGCCTTAGTAAAGCCTAAGTTACTCATGACAGTAGTCACAATGGTGTCCTTCTTCAATCGGCCGTGTTCTGCTAAATAAGTTCCCAGAACATACATTATGTGATCACCATCAACTTCTTTACCATTTTCATCAACAGCAATGCAACGATCTGCATCCCCATCAAAAGCCAAACCTAATTGCGCACCTTGCTTAACCACTTCTTCTTGAAGTCTCTTAGTATGAGTTGCACCAACATGATCATTAATATTCAAGCCATTCGGATGAGTAGCGATAGTCGTGAAATCTACGCCACAGTCAGCAAACAATCGTGAAATAAGTGCACTTGCAGCACCATTTGCACCATCAATCACAACCTTAATGCCACTTAAATCTTCTGGGAGAGTATTTTCAATGAATTGTAAATATTTGGCACTACCTTCATGAAAATCGGTAACAGTTCCTAATCCTTCTGCTGAAGGACGTGGTAAAGTATCTTCTTCTGCATCGATTAACTTTTCAATTTCTTCTTCCATTTCATCAGAAAGCTTCAAGCCATCGCTACCAAAGAACTTAATACCATTATCTTCTACTGGATTATGTGAAGCTGAAATTTGTACTCCAGCATCTGCACCCTGAGCTCTAACCAAATATGACAAACCAGGAGTTGTAATAACACCAACTTCAAGTACTTCAATACCGACTGATAGCAAACCTGAAACAAGAGCATATTCAAGCATTTGTCCTGAAATTCTTGTATCTCTTGAAACCAAAACTCGTGCTTGTTTGCCATCGGCTTTTTCTTTAGTTAGAACATATCCTCCATCACGTCCTAACTTAAAAGCCATTTCTGGAGTCAAGCCTTTATTAGCTTCTCCACGAACTCCATCAGTACCAAAATATTTCAACATATAAAATTACCTCTTTCAAATAAACGATAGCTAACCCTTACTAATACCGCTGCTTGCTTTAACCTTGATCTGAACCCTAATTGTTTTTGGATCAGATGAGACTACTCCGGTTGGTAGTTTGACAGGAATATCTCTTACAGTTGAAGACTTTATTTTTGCCAGATCTACTGGTAAATCAATTTTGGAAATCTTCGCAAGCGTTGCTTTTGTGCCATATATCGTTATGTAGTTTTGTTTGGCAGTTAATGAATATACTTTTTCACTATCTTCATTTCTTGTGTCTAAAACCACTTTTACCTTTTTCTGTGACAATGATATTGGCACCGTAACTCTGGCAGTTGACGGTTGAATTACTACATTCAATTGATAGCCTGCTTTATCTTCACCAATTAAAATTACTTGTCGTTCATAATCGTGCTTAATTCCATTTGGCATTGTAACTTTAGCTACAATTCGATCAATATGGTTAACTTCACCGACTGAACCTGTAACTTCCACTTGACTCGGATCAACACTCGTCTTGCCAATTTCATAGCCATTAGCTACAGCATTTTTATTATACTCTATTTGCACCGGTAAAGAACGAGACTTTCGCAATTGGATATTAACTTTTATCTTTTTTGGATTTAAAGCATAAGATATTTGTCTGCTTAAGCCACTTACATGGACATTAACAACATGCGTACCAACGGTTTTATTTGTTAAATCAATATACACGCGAAAATTCTGAGTATTAACTGCAGACGTAACCAACGCATTAGAACCTTCAAGAGTAATCTTTACCTTCTCTGGATATCCTACAACGTAGTATTTATCTGTATCAACTGATACACGTAAAGGCACCTTGATTGTTATAGTTTCACTTGCCGTCTGCTGAGTTTTAGTATCTTCACCTTTAGTAACAAAACCTGTTTGGGTGTTATCAATATAAATAACCAATAGGATAGCAATTAACAATGACACTACTTTTAGAAACCAAGATTGATCCCAAAATTTATTCATCGATTAGCACCCCATTTCCAGATCTTATCGAGTACTTTTTGATACCAACTGCGCTCTTCCTCAGCTGGAACTAGAGCAGCATTTAAATATTTCAGATATTCTTCTTGCGTCATATCCAACAAGAAGCGCCCATTTCTAGTAATCGTTACGCCACCAGTTTCTTCTGACACAACAATAGTAATCGCATCTGTTACTTCTGAAATACCTATCGCCGCTCTGTGTCTTGTACCTAAGCGTTTTGGAATAATATTGCTATCTGATAAAGGCAAATATGCTGCTGCAACTGCGATTCGATTCTTATTAATTATTACTGCTCCATCATGCAATGGCGTATTTGGAATAAAAATATTAATCAACAATTCTCCAGTTACTTTCGCATCAAGCTTGATTCCAGTCTCAACGTAATCATCAAGACCAGTTTCTTGTTGAATCGTAATTAATGCACCAATACGACGCTTGGACATATATTGTATGGCTTTATCAAGCTCTTTTACAAGCTGAACCGACTCATCATGAATGCTCTTGCCACGTCCTCCAAACATCGGCATTCGCCCTAAATGTTCCAAACCACGTCTAATTTCCGGTTGAAAGATTATGATAATTCCCACAACAGACCAAGAAACTATCTGATCAAGAATATATGTTACTGCGTGTAACTGAGTGAACCCGGCTATAATCCTGACAATAAAGATCAACACGATTCCTTTTGCCAGTTGCACTGCCTTCGTTCCACGAACTAATAAAATCAACCGATAAACCAATAGCCAAATGATTAAAACATCCAGAGCAATCGAAATATTGTTTACAGTCAAAATATTGGCTAGGTTAAAATTATTCACATTGTCCTCCTCTCAATGTCTATGTTCTCTGTCTAGCGACCATACATCTTAAATTCCAAAAACAAATCATTATATGCCTGTGTTACCTTAGGACCTAGATCACGGTATACTTGCAAGTTTTTTAAAGTTGATGGATCTGGATAAAATTGCTTATCATTTTTGATACTCTTAGGAAGTAGCTTCATTGCAGCTTCATTTGGTGTAGCATAACCAACATATTCTGCATTTTGTGCTGCATTTTTAGGATCTAGCATAAAATTAATAAAGGCATAGGCAGCTTTCTTGTTTTTAGCGGTACGTGGGATCACAAAATTATCAAACCACAAATTTGAACCTTCTTTAGGAACCACATAGTGTAAATGAGAATTATTGGCCATCATATCAGCTGCTTCACCTGACCAGCTAACACCAATGGCTGCTTCATTTTGGACCATGTACATCTTCATTTCGTCAGCAATTACCGCTTTAACATTTGATCCTAAACCATTTAATTTGGTCAAAGCTAGCCGCAATTTCAATAAATTAGTCGTATTCATCGAATATCCTAGCGATACCAGAGCAAAACCCATGATATCACGAGCGGAATCTACTAATAAAATGTTATTGCGATATTTTTTTGACCACAGATCATCCCATTTGGTAATTGAACCTGGCCGAACAAACTTATCATTGTAGATAATGCCAAGCGTACCCCAGAAATATGGAATTGAAAATTCATTTTTCTTATCAAATGATTGATGAATAAAACTGTTCCCTAAATATTTGAAGTTAGAAAGCTTATTAGGATCAATTTTGTCAAGCAAATGTGCTTTTTCCATCTTAGTAACCATGTATTCTGATGGGACTGCGATATCATAAGCGGTACCCCCTTGTTTAATTTTAGTATACATAGCTTCATTGGAATCAAAAGTTTCATAAATAATATGATAGCCCGTTTGATGTTCAAACTTCTTGATTAATGCAGGATCAAGATAATCTCCCCAGTTATAGATAATCAAGCTTTGTTTTTTAGCTTTGACTGCTGGCTGTTCAAGCCTTGAAACTTCATATCCTAGTCCAAGACATACCAATAAGATTGCAGCTACTGCATACAATATTTTTTTCATTTGATTAGCCCCCGCATCATTCGTTTAGCTTTTTTGCTTCTCTTAGTAGTCATAAAGTAATAGATTACCACCAAAACTAACACAAATAGAAACATCACTGTACTCAAGGCATTAATTTCAAGATCAATTCCTTGGCGAGCACGAGAATAAATTTCAACTGAGAGAGTTGAAAAGCCATTCCCAGTAACAAAGAAAGTTACAGCAAAATCATCCAATGAATAGGTTAATGCCATAAATAAGCCAGAGGCAATACCTGGTAAAATAGCAGGAATAATGACATTGCTAAAGACTTGATAGCCATTGGCCCCTAGATCTCGAGCAGCATCAACTAAGGTATAATCCATTTCATTTAGTCTTGGCAAAACCATTAATACTACAATTGGAACAGAAAAGGCAATATGACTTAGAAGCACTGAGCCAAAGTTTAGACCAATTCCAAGTGCAGTAAAAAATACCAAAAAACTTGCACCAATAATAACGTCTGGTGAAACCATCAACACGTTATTCAATGCCAACAGCATATTTTTATGGCGTTTACGTCGAACTTGTGAAATAGCAATCGCTCCCATAGTCCCAATGATCGTCGCAATTAAACTTGATAGTAGGGCTAAAATGATCGTTTCTAAGAAAATTGCTAATAAGCGGTTATCCGTAAACAAAGTTTGGTAGTGAGCTAACGTAAAGTGTTGAAATTTATTCATATTTTTCCCACTAGAAAAGGAAAAATAAATCAAATAAAAGATCGGAATATACAACACAATAAGAACTAAGTATAGATAAGTTTTAGCAAAAGATATTCTTTTTCTCATAGCTCCACCTTCTTTCGCTTAATTTTGCTACCTGTTAAGATCATCACTGCAACCATCAAGATGATTAAGATCACACCGATCGTTGCACCCATGTTCCAGTTCATGGTTGTCATGAAGTATTCCTCAATTGCAGTACCCAAAGTAATTACTCGGTTACCACCAATCAATCTGGTTAACATGAACAATGATAATGATGGAATAAAAATCGCTTGAATACCGCTTTCTACTCCTGGCCAAGATAAAGGCCACAAAACATATTTAAAGGTTTGCCATTTGCTTGCACCGAGGTCTTCTGAAGCTTGGATAATTACCGGATTAATTTCCTTAATCGCATTATAGATTGGCAAGATCATAAAGGGAATTTCAATATAAGTTGCTACAAACATAAAAGCAAAATCAGTAAACAGGATGTTGACTGGGCTGATTCCAAACAAACCTAAGAATTGATTTACCAAGCCACTATTACTCAATAAGCCAATAAAAGCATAGGCTTTTAACAACAAATTGATCCAAGTTGGCAAAATAATGAGCAATAACCACAGTTGTTGATTTTTCATCCTAGTTAAATAATATGCAGCAGGATAAGAAATTATCAAAGTTACCAAAGTAATCAAAAACGCATACCAAAAAGAATTTAGCATCATTCGCAAAAAAGTCCCATTGGTAAAAAATTCTTCAAAATTAACAAGCGTTAAATGCTGGCTACTATCAGTTATGGAATACCACAGAATCAACAAAATTGGCAAAATAACGAAGAGAATGATCCATAATAAATATGGAATCATAAATAAAACTTTGGTCTTTTTACTATTCATTTCTTTCTGCTCCCTCGTAACGTTCCAATCTAGCATCGAAGTCTTCTTGACTTTCGTGCTTTCTCATAACATGAATGTCCTCAGGATCAAAATACAAGCCCAACGGCTCATTTAATTTGCAGCCATTAGTCGAATGAATCAACCACTCGTTTTCATCACTGTCAAAAGCCTTAATCTCAAAGTGGTCGCCCAAAAATAGTTGAGTTTTAGCGGTTACCAATAATTTCCCGTCTTCAGGCTTGGTAATATCTAAATCTTCAGGTCGGATGACAATTTCAACCTCTTCATTAGGTTTCATCCCCGCATCAGCACATTGAAAACGTTTGTTGGCAAATTCAACTTCAAAGTCCTTAACCATAATTCCTGGCAAAATATTAGAATCACCAATGAAGCGAGCAACAAAATCATTGATTGGTTCATCGTAAATATCAACTGGGCTACCATTTTGTTCGATCTTACCATCATTCAAAACAAAGATCTCGTCGCTCATCGAAAGTGCCTCTTCTTGATCATGCGTAACAAAAATAAAAGTAATCCCTAATTTTTCCTGAATTGCTCTCAATTCAAATTGCATTTCTTTGCGAAGTCGCTTATCCAATGCTGACAAAGATTCATCCAAAAGTAAGACCTTTGGCTTATTAACAATTGCTCTTGCGATTGCCACCCTTTGTTGTTGACCACCACTAAGCTCTGAAATTTCACGGTTCGCATAGCCATCAAGCCGAACCGTATGCAAGGCATCCTTAACTAGTGGCTT
>NZ_CAKC01000058.1 GCF_000296855.1 Lactobacillus gigeriorum DSM 23908 = CRBIP 24.85
GCCTCTGTGAACAGATACTTCTTTGCCGTATTAGTCATCACAACCACATACAATTGATCAAAGAGTTTAGCAGCCTTGGTTATTACTTCTAGGTGTCCGTTAGTAACTGGATCAAAACTTCCCGGAAAAATTGCTACTGTCATGCTTCTTCCCTCTTGTAAATTCTAACAATGGTTTTTCCTAAATGATGCTCTTTTTCAAATTTGTATCCATCTGGAAGATCTAATGTAGTTTGATCGTCAGTTTCAGCAACAATTCTTGCACCGTCATTAATCAATCCTGCTTTAGTCAATTTTGAAATATCCGTCAGAATTTGCTGTTTGGCATAAGGTGGATCCAAGAACACCAAATCAAAGTGGAATTTACCAGACTTTTCTAGCTCCTTTATCGCAGCAGCACTTGAACGCTTATAGACAGTAAATTTGTCCGGTTCCTTAGTTAGGTCAACATTCTTTTTGATAATCTCTACAGCCGCATAATTAATATCAACTAGCACTGCATGATCAAAACCACGAGATACAGCTTCAATGCCAAGAGCTCCACTACCTGCATATAAATCGAGAACCTGTCCACCTGTAAAAAATTGACCTAATGAGTTAAAGAGTGATTCTTTTACCTTATCGCTCGTAGGACGAGTCTTATTGCTCTTTAACGTATATAAATTTCTTTTAGCATATTTTCCAGAGATTATTCTCAATTTAACAATTCAACCCCTTCAGTTTGTCTCTTTTCTAGTTCCGCTTCGGTTTCTTCTGCCATTTTTGCTATCTGATTTTCAATATATTGGCTATCCAAATTCAAGCTCTCAGTTGCAGCCTTCTCTACTTTTTTGACAAAACTAAGTTCTTTAATTTCGTCAATCAAATCCTCATCGTCACTATTAAGGTAAATAACACAATAGTTCATCTTATTAGAAAAATAAACAATATCACCATAATACCGCAATTTATATTGTTCTCGCGGATTTACTAGATAAACTATCAGACCCATTCTCTGGGTCAATCCAGCTTCTTTTAAATCTTGATTAATGCTCAACCCTATCCCTCCTTAGCTATTTTTCGAATTTTTTCATTGGCAGAAATATTGAGAACTAAGCCAATACAAATTGTCAAAATTATCATTGATGAACCACCATAAGAAATAAAAGGCAATGTTACACCAGTGATTGGGAGCAATCCTAATAACGCTCCAACATTAAAGACAGTTTCAGAAAGAATAATCGTCATAATCCCATAACATACCAAAGCATTAAATTGTGATTCTGCATGAACACCAACTTCCATGATTTGCCACATTAGATAGAATAAGACGAACAGAATAATAATCGCTCCAACTACACCAATTTCTTCAGCAGTGACCGAAAGAATAAAATCAGTATATGGTTCAGGAAGGTAGCCTTTTTTCTGCATGCTATTTCCCAGTCCTACACCAAACAAGCCACCGTTATGAATTGCGTAATATGAGTTAACTAACTGTGCACCAGCATCTTTTTCCAATTTAAATGGATGTAAAAAAGCTAATAACCTTTGAAATTGATATTTTTCCTGTAAAAATTTAGGATTCCACCAAATAATTAAGCAAAAGCCCCCAATAACAAATAATGCTAAGGCTAATAACATTTTTAGAGCAATTTTTGTAGGAATTCCTGATACCAGAACCATAACAAAGGCAATCAAAAACAAAATTGCTGTTCCACCAAAGTCGGGTTCTACGATTACTAGCATCATCATAAGGCCAGTCAAAATTAAAGGATGCATCAAATTTTCCCAAATTTGACCACTTATTAAGGTACCATCTCGTTTATCTAATACGAAAGCTAAATATAATACTAAACCTAACTTAGCAACCTCAACTGGCTGCAAGTTCATAAATCCCAAGTTAATCCAACCAACAGCACCATTTACGGCTGCAGCTTCTCCTTTAAAAATTTTTAGTATAACCAAAAAGCCTAGTAGTGCAAGACTGATTACTAAAGCCCACATAATTGTTTTTTTATTTTTAAAAACGTTCAATTTCAAAGAAAAGATAAAGGCTCCAATAACAAAAGCCATTACTGCATACATTGCTTGTTTCATTCCATAGGTAGCTGGATTGAACCCATTAATTAACAATATATATGAGCTTGTAGAATAAACTAGCACAACCCCTGTTATTACTAAAATAATATATGGAATTAATATATTCCAATTTAGATAACGCAGCTTTCGTATCACGAATAAACTCGCTCCTTATAAAAGATTATTATTCTTAATTATAAGCCTTTTTAAGAGCTACTGGAAATGCAATGTATTATTTTTACAATTTGCTTTACTATTTTTTTATATAATAGAGTAGAGGGAGTTTAATTCTCGCCCCTCTCATTGCACCGGACGTACGGTTCCGTATCCGGCGCTACATTTGTAAT
>NZ_CAKC01000057.1 GCF_000296855.1 Lactobacillus gigeriorum DSM 23908 = CRBIP 24.85
TTGGAGTCAAGTCCCTAGGGGGATTTGACTCCTTTTTCATTTGTTCTTTACCTTACCGCAAATTATTTTACACTTAGTTACTTTTTAGGCAAAAAAAGAAATAAACGCCTTCGTTTATTTCTCAATCAAATTAATATAATTCTGCTACACGCTTTTGAATGTCTGGGCTATCAATAAATTCATCATAAGTAGTATCAGCCCTACTAATCGTACCTTTAGGTCCAACCTCAATAATATGGTTAGCAATAGTTTGGATGAACTCATGATCATGTGAAGTGAATAAAATTGAACCTTGATATGATTTAAGTGATTCATTTAGAGAAGTAATTGACTCTAAATCCAAGTGGTTAGTTGGATCATCTAATACCAAGACATTTGCTGGTTCTAACATCAATCTTGATAATTGGCAACGAACCTTTTCGCCACCAGACAAAACCTTGATTTTCTTTTCAATTTCATCCCCACTAAACAGCATTCTCCCTAAGAAGCCACGAAGAAATGTATTATCATCTTGTTCTTTAGTAGCATACTGTCTTAACCAATCTAAAATGCTTAATTCATCATTATTGAAATTAGCGTTTAAATCCCTAGATAAATAATTGAATGCTGTAGTTTGACCCCAAGTAACTGTTCCCGTATCTGGCGTAATTTTACCCGCAATGATATCAAGCAAGGCAGTAGTGGCCAAGGTATTACGCGACAAGAAGCCAACCTTATCTTTAGGTCTAATAATGAAAGAAACGTGATCCAAAATCTTTTTACCATCAACGCTATATGAAACATCTTCGACTTTTAGTAAATCATTACCTAAATCACGATGTAAATCGAACTTAATAAATGGATATTTTCTTGAAGAAGGTCTAATATCATCAAGCGTAATTTTTTCTAATTGTTTCTTTCTTGAAGTTGCTTGTTTAGATTTTGAGGCATTAGCCGAAAAACGAGCAATAAATTCTTGTAATTCCTTGATTTTTTCTTCTTTTTTAGCATTTTGATTGGCAGCAAGCTCTGTAGCCAATTGGCTAGACTTATACCAAAAATCGTAGTTACCAACATATAAAGTTATCTTTCCAAAGTCGACATCACACATTTGCGTACATACTTGGTTCAAGAAGTGGCGGTCGTGAGAAACCACAATCACAATATTTGGATAATCAGCCAAAAATTCCTCAAGCCAATCAACAGTATGAACATCTAAACCATTAGTTGGTTCGTCTAATAAGAGAATATCTGGATTACCAAATAAAGCTTGTGCCAACAATACTTTAACTTTTGCTGATTCTGGCAATTCACTCATTTTTTGAGTGTGCATCGTCTCGCCAATTCCCATTGATTGAAGCAACTTCGATGCATCAGCTTCGGCATTCCAGCCATCTAACTCAGCGAATTTAGTTTCTAACTCAGCTGCTCTTACCCCATCCTCATCAGAAAAGTCTGGCTTAGCATATAATTGATCTTTTTCTTGCATTACGGCATATAGCTCTCTATGTCCTTGAATCACCGTTTCTAAAACAGTAAATTCTTCAAATGCAAAGTGATCTTGATTCAAGCTCGACATCCGTTCATTGGGATCGATTATTACTTGACCAGTGGTAGGCTCTATTTTACCCTCTAGCAACTTTAAAAATGTAGATTTTCCTGCACCATTAGCACCAATAACACCATAGCAGTTACCAGGAGTGAATTTAATATTCACATCCTCATAAAGCATTTTTCCAGATAAATTCAAGCTCAAATCAGAAACTGTGATCATTACATATTCCCCTATCTTTGTTGTTTCTATATTTGATTAATTATACAGAAGATGAATTATTATGCAAACAAAAAAGGAAAACTCCTCACACAGAATTTTCCTCAAAAAGATATAGAAAGTCGTACTAATATATCGATCCCTGAAATGATATATCAGCAACAGAAGTGTATTAAAATAATAGTTCTTGCTAGGTAGTTGATCCTACCCACGCATATTCTATCACGTTTACTAAAAAAATAATACTTAGTTGCTTTTAGCGTTAACTTTGTCTTCAATCCAAGTAGATAACTTATCTAAATTAGTTTTGTCAAATGAACTAAAAGTTAATAGCTCATCTTCTGGTCTTAAGTTCATTGCCTTTTTAATTCCAGCAATCGACTTGTTCCGTTGATTTCGTTTAACCTTATCAATCTTCGTAGCTACGACTAAAATTGGAATATTTAAATATTGCGCATACTGATACATTGCAATATCGTCCTTTGTCGGTTCATGACGACCATCAACTAAAATTAGGATACCCTCTAAATTGGCACGAGTTTCTAGATAATCTTGAATCATTTCTCCAAACTCTTGTCTTTTCTTCTGTGATACACGTGCGTATCCATAGCCAGGTACGTCAACTAAGTAAAACTCATCATTAACACGATAAAAATTTAAGGTTTGCGTTTTACCAGGTTGAGAAGACGTTCTTGCTAAATTCTTTCGATTTACAAAAGTATTAATTAAACTAGACTTTCCGACATTTGATCTGCCAGCCATTGCTAACTCAGGGAGTTCGTCTTTTGGATATTGATCTTCTCTTACAGCACTAACTGCATACTCACTGTTTTTAATTATCATTAGCTGAAACCTTTTCTAGGTCCTCATCATCACGTCTAATAACAATTGGTTGAGCATGATGAAGAATAACATCATCAGTTACCTTGACTTCCAGAATATCTTCATCGCTTGGGGTTTGATACATAATATCCATTAACGCATTTTCAATGATTGTTCTTAATCCTCTAGCACCCATGTTTCTTTCAATTGCTAAATCTGCGATTGCATTCAATGCTTCATCAGTAAAAGTTAGCTTAACATTATCCAATGATAGCAATTTTTGATACTGCTTTACTAAAGCATTCTTTGGTTCGGTAAGGATTCTCATCAAATCATCATTATCGAGTTTATCAAGCGTAGTGATAACTGGAATTCTACCAATAAATTCTGGAATCATACCAAACTTAACTAAATCACCTGTAGTTAAATATTGATTCCAATTCTTGGTATCTAAACTATTGATCTCATTTTCAGCACCAAAACCAATAGTCTTCTTACCAAGACGATTCTTTACAATTTCTTCTATTCCATCAAAAGCTCCACCAACAATAAATAAGATATTCGTTGTATCCATACGAATCATTTCTTGTTGTGGATGCTTTCTTCCCCCTTGAGGTGGAACTGATGCAATTGTACCTTCTAAAATTTTAAGCAACGATTGTTGAACACCTTCGCCAGAAACATCTCGTGTAATTGATACATTTTCGGCCTTTTTAGAAATCTTATCTATTTCATCGATATAGATAATTCCCCTTTGGGCCCGGTCTATATCGTAATCCGCATTCTGCAATAGTTTAAGCAAGATGTTTTCAACATCTTCCCCAACATAACCAGCTTCTGTTAAAGTAGTTGCATCAGCTATTGCAAATGGAACATTTAAAATTCGCGCAAGAGTTTGTGCTAAATAAGTCTTACCTGAGCCAGTAGGTCCAATCATAGCTATATTCGATTTTTGCAACTGAGTTGATGAATCAAAGTCTGCTTGGCCAATTCTCTTATAGTGGTTATAAACAGCAACAGACAATACTTTTTTGGCATTTTCTTGTCCGATTACATATTCGTCCAATTTTTCCTTGATTTCCATTGGCTTTGGTAATTCGCGAGCTGTCTTCAAATAATCTGATTTCAATTCATCATCGATAATTTGTTTTGAAAGGTCAACACATTCATTGCAAATGTAAACACCATTACCTGCAATGATTTTCTTTACTTGAGCTTGAGTTTTGCCACAAAAAGAACATCTAATTTCTTCTTGAGTAGTAAACTGATTTGCCATATATCGTTAATTCCTCCTAATATCTACATTTTCTAGATTATCATAAAAATGCAGATAATAAAGCAATTTTGCTCATTACAAAAAAGGCGACTGCTCAACAGCCACCTTTTTGAATTAAGTAGTTAAATATTACTTATCAGCTTTTTCGCTTTCTTTTTCTTCAAGCTTAGCCTTAGCAACTTGCTTTGCATTATCAGTTACTAAATCCATTGCCTTACGTACAGTGATATCGTGAGTTAACATGTCATCACTCAAAGTGTTGCGAACAGTCTTTTCGTCCATGTTGTAATCACTTGCAAGGTTCTTGATTTCTTCGTCGATTTCTTCCTTAGTTGCCTTCAAATCTTCCTTCTTAACAATTGCTTCAAGTACTAAGTTAGTCTTGATTCTTTCAGCAGCATTTACAGCAAATTGTGAACGCAATTGTTGTTCATTAGTGTTAGTTAACTTGTAGAAAGTTTGAGGATCGATACCTTGACGTTGCATGTTACCTAAGTATTGGTTCAATTGAGTAGTTACGTCATCTTGAATCATAGCATCAGGAATTTCATCGATCTTAGCGTTAGCAACAGCACCTTCGATAGCTGCTTCTTGAATATTGTCAGCTGCTTCGCTTTCCTTTTGTTCCTTAAGTTCCTTCTTGATCTTTTCCTTTAATTCATCAAGAGTCTCAACTGAGTCATCTACATCCTTCGCAAACTCATCATCTAATTCTGGAAGTTGCTTTGATTTTACTTCATGAATCTTAGTTGCGAAGTGAGCTTCTTTACCTGCTAAGTCCTTTGCACCATAATTTTCTGGGAAAGTTACAACTACATCAACATCATCGCCAGCTTCGTGACCTACAAGTTGGTCTTCAAATCCAGGAATGAAAGTATCTGAGCCTAATTCAAGTGAATAGTTTTCAGCTGAACCACCATCGAATTCCTTACCATCAATAGTACCCTTGTAATCGATAGTTACAGTGTCGCCCTTTTCAGCCTTGTCTTTCTTTAAAACTAATTCGGCATTTTGTTCACGACGCTTTTCAAGTTCTGCATCAATATCCTTAGCATAAACACGTGTGTTTTGCTTTGGAACTTCAATACCCTTGTATTCGCCTAATTCAACTTCTGGTTCAACAGCAACAGTTGCCTTCAAAGTCCAGTCTTTGCCCTTTTCAATTGAAACAGGTTCAATTGATGGTTGACCTACAGCAGCAATTCCTGCTTCCTTGACAGCAGCATCATATGCGTTTGGCAATACAAGATTCAAAGCGTCATCGTATAATGCTTCTTCACCGTAGTATTGATCAAAAATTACACGAGATACGTGGCCCTTTCTAAAGCCAGGTACACGTAAGTTCTTCTTTACTCTTCTAAATGCTTGGTCCAAACCTAATTTAATTTCATCTTTTGAAATATCAAAAGTAAGTTCTCCGGATGTCTTACCGGTTTTTTCCCATTTTACAGACATTAATTAAATACCTCCAATGTCAAAATTGAGTTTGCTACTTGCATACTAAGTTATCTTACCCTAAACAGGAAGAAAAAACAAATTCTGAGCAAAAAAAGATGCACTTCAATGAAGAAGTGCATCTCTTTTAACTATATCGTTAGAAATTAGTCAAGAATTTCAGTTACTTGACCGGCACCAACGGTACGACCACCTTCACGAATAGTGAACTTAGTACCCTTTTCGATGGCAGCTGGCTTAATCAAAGTAACAGTGAATTCAGTGTTGTCACCAGGCATAACCATTTCAGTACCTTCTGGCAATTCAATTTCACCAGTAATATCAGTGGTGTGGAAGTAGAATTGTGGACGGTAGTCTGAGAAGAATGGAGTGTGACGACCACCTTCGTCCTTCTTCAAAACATAAACTTGAGCCTTGAATGACTTGTGAGTTTGAATTGAGCCAGGTGCAGCCAAAACTTGACCACGAACAACTTGGTCACGGTCAATACCACGAAGCAATACACCAACGTTATCGCCGGCTTCACCCAAGTCCAAAGTCTTGTGGAACATTTCCAAACCAGTAACAACTGACTTAAGAACCTTTTCTACCAAACCAACGATTTCAACTTCGTCGCCGACCTTAACTTGACCACGGTCAATACGTCCTGAAGCAACAGTACCACGACCAGTGATAGTAAATACGTCTTCAACTGGCATCAAGAATGGCTTGTCAGTTTCACGTTCTGGAGTTGGGATGTATTCATCAACAATGTTCATCAATTCCATGATTTGCTTTTGAGCTTCTTCGTCACCTTCCAAGGCCTTCAATGCTGAACCACGAACAACAGGAACATCGTCACCAGGGTAATCGTATTCAGTCAACAAGTCACGAACTTCCATTTCAACTAAGTCAACAAGTTCTGGATCGTCAACTAAGTCAGTCTTGTTCAAGAATACAACGATGTAGTTAACACCAACTTGACGAGCAAGCAAGATGTGTTCACGAGTTTGTGGCATAGGACCATCAGTTGCAGCAACAACCAAGATAGCACCATCCATTTGAGCAGCACCAGTAATCATGTTCTTGATGTAGTCTGCGTGTCCTGGAGCGTCCATGTGAGCGTAGTGACGCTTTTCAGTTTCGTATTCAACGTGGGCAGTGTTGATAGTGATTCCACGTTCCTTTTCTTCTGGCGCTGCATCGATACCAGCGTAGTCCTTAGCTTCTGCCAAACCTTGCTTAGCTAAAACAGTAGTAATAGCCGCGGTTAAAGTGGTCTTACCGTGGTCAACGTGACCAATAGTACCAATGTTAACGTGTGGCTTAGTTCTAACGTAATGTTCTTTTTCTGCCATTAAAATGACCCTCCTGTAAATTTGCAAGAAGTCCGTTGAGATAAGCTAACGGATAATTCTCTGTTGAATATTGTACTACTTTCATTAACAAATTCCTAGTAAAAAATATCGGAAGTCCGTAATGAAAATAACCTTAGCTAATTATACTAGATCCATTTTAAAAGTAAACTATTTACAACAATTATTTTGGCAAAAATTGATTAATTTTTGTTAATATTTCTTGATCTTCATAGCCATTTCCGGTTTCAATGTACGATAATAAGTTTTTAGTAAAGCTGGCAGTATTTGTAATATATTCCGGAATTTTTGGATAAAGCGCGCCTATAAACAAATTAACTAACCCTAAAATATACGGCAATTCATTTGGTCGATTGCGATATCTATCACCAATCCCATAAACGACTTCTCGATAAATTGGTGATTTTCTTAGTAATTCTGTCTCTGCAGGAATAAAAACTTCAATTTTATCCAATACTCTAACAGACGTTTTTGGGGTTAATTTTAGTTTTACTAAATCTTCAAGCAATGTAAGCCTGGTGGCAAATTCAAGTGTAGGATCTAATAATAAGCTTTGAGTAAATGAAACAAAGTTCGTCAAATTAAGCTTAAATAGATCTTGATACATTCCTAAAGTTACATTTCTTGCTTGCTTAAATTGATTCATAATATTCAGCTGTTCTTGCTCACCTACTGGTTCAACTGCAATATCAGGAAGCTTACCAGACAAGGCCTTTATTTGGAGCCATTCAATATAGAAATGCGCATGTTTTAAAATCAAGAGATATAACTGATAGACCTTCTTATCTGAAAAAAGATCAGTTTCCTCTTTAATCAAAGAGTATGCCTGATCTACTTCTTCAGTATCTAAATATAGCTTACATAGCAACATAGCCAATTTGTGGTCATATCCTTGGCTTAGACCTTCTTCTAATAGCTTAATTGCTTCAACTACTTGATTTTGATCTAATTTCTCTTGAGCCAATCGATAAAAATTTTTTTGACTTAAGCTCATTATTATTGATCCTTATCGTTTTTTTCAACTATCTTTTTTCCTGCCTTTGTAACATTCAAAGGATGGCGCTTAGCAGTTGGTTTTCTGCCATTTCTACTTTGGGGCTTTTTAGTAGGTTTAGCAGTATTTTCATCATTAGTAGTGGTCGTATTCTTCTTTTGCATGACACGATGCCGATTTTGATTTACCTCCATCACCACTGGTAGAACGACAGGACGACGGTTAGTTTGACGATATAAAAATTTTTCTAAATCATTTCTGATATCAGTCTTTAATTCTGTCCAATCAAACTTTTTATGCTCAAAATTGTTATTAATAGTTTCCTTTATCAATTCAATTGAATCACGCATTAATTGACGATTTGCTTTAATATAAACAAATCCACGACTTGTTACTTGAGGTTGAGCAATAATTTTTTTCTTTTTGCGATCAATTGTTACAACAGCAATGAAAATACCATCATCGGATAAAATTTCACGGTCTCTAAGAACAATACTACCTACATCACCAACGCCTGAACCATCAATCATGATATCTTCTCCAGGAACTGGTTCAGATAAGAAGAACCGTTTTTGTTTATGATCATAGGTATAAGATTCACCATTTTTGGCAATAAAGATATCCTTAGCATTCATCCCCGTCTTAACCGCCAAATTTTTATGAATTTCCATTAAACGATATTCACCGATAACAGGGAATAAAAACTTGGGTTTAAGGGTATCGATCAGCATTTGCAAGTCTCTTCCAGTGGCATGGCCACTTGTATTCTTGCTTCTACCAAGTTCTATTACTCGTCCACCTGCTCGATATACCATATCGCTCGTTTCGGCAACCATAGTTTCCACAGCATGTGAAGGAGTCGTAGCAATAAATACTAAATCCCCCTCATGAATTTTAATCATGCTATGTCTACGATTAGCCATTTTTTGTAAAGAATTAAGCGGCTCACCCATTCTTCCTGTTTCAAGAATTACCGTTTCTTCGTCAGGAACCGTCTTTAGATCCTTCACACGCATCAATAAACCCTTAGGTACATTCAAGTAGCCTAATTTCATTGCAGTTCTTACAATCTTAGCCAAGTCTCTACCAGTTAGCAAAACCTTACGTCCAGTTATCGCTGCTGCGTTAAGAACCTCTTGAACACGATTAAGATTTGAAGCTTTAGCAGCTACAATTATTCTACCTTTTGCATTTCTAAAAACATCAACAACATAATTTGCAATATCTTGTTCAGAAACACTTGGATACCATGATTCAGCATTCGATGAGTCACTTAATAAGGCAAGTACGCCTTTGGTTTCGATTTCTGCCAAACGATCCATATCAGTTCGATAATTTTCCTCTGCTGTAGGATCAAACTTAAAGTCTCCAGTATAAACTATTTCACCGGCACCTGTGTGAACTACAATTCCTAAAGAATCTGGAATCGAGTGAGTAGTATGGAAGAACGAAACACTTGCATTTCTAAAATCAATCTCAGTGTCTGCATCTATCACATTGAAAAGATTATTTTTGATCCGTTTATTTTCACGTTTAACTTCAATTTTTGCTAACTCGATTGTTAATTCCGAACCAAAAACGGGTATATCATATTTACGTAAAATATAAGGTAAGGCCCCGATTGAATCTGCATGACCATGGGTTAGAAAAATCCCAGCAACTTTTTCACCGTATTGCTCAAAAAATTCTAAATCAGGAATTACTACATCAATTCCAAATAAAGAACTATCTGGATATTTTAAACCAGCATCTAATACAAAAATTTCGTCATTAACTTGAACAGCAAACATGTCCTTTCCTTGTTCACGGACGCCGCTCAAAATCATAATCTTAATTTGATCTGCCATCATTATTCCTTTTCTATTATTTAATTTTATTTATGGAGCTTTTGATCTCAACGCTGTAATAATCTGTTTCAATTTTAGCATAAAGCAAGCTATGATGACAAAAACAAAAAGCCAACTCTGAAAACAGAATTGACTTTCGAAAAAATTAACGACGCAAACCTAATCTCTTGATTAAATCGCGGTAACGATCGATGTCGTTTTCTTGCAAGTAACGAAGCAAGTTACGGCGATGACCAATCTTCTTAAGCAAACCAACGTAAGTGTGGTGGTCGTGCTTGTGGCTCTTCATGTGGTCAGTCAAGTTGTTGATATCAGCAGTTAAAACTGCAACTTGTACTTCAACTGAACCAGTGTCGCCTTCATGAGTTGCGTATTCTTTAATAATTTCGTTCTTCTTAGCTTTTGAAATTGCCATTGTTATATCACCTTTCAAAAAATAATTGCCACTAACAACGTCTATCGTCAGGTGTTAACGCATAAACAGCGTTAGTGGTTCACAACAAATATAATGATACCTGCTATTTTTTTAAAAAGCAAGGATAATTTACCTTGCATCTCAGCATTTTCTTAAGTATAATCAGTTAATGTAAAATTATCGACTAACGGAGGTGAATTTCATGCCACAAATTAAATCAGCTATCAAACGTGTAAAGACTCAAGAAGAAGCTAGAAAGCGTAACGCTGCTGAAATGAACAAGTTAAGAACTGCTGTTAAGAAGTTCAAGACTGCAGCTGCAGCTGGCGACGAAGAAGCCTCCAAGTTGCGTTTAGCAGCAGAAAGTGCTTTGGACAAAGCTGTTACTAAAGGTTTGATCCACAAGAACAAGGCTGCTCGTGATAAGAGCCGTTTAGCTAAATTGGCTAAATAGTTTTAACAAGCTAAAAGGGACCGTTAACTCGGTCCCTTTTTTGTTTCTCTAAATTTATACAGTCACTAGAAACATCTTCAAGAATTTTTCAGAATGATATACACCCGATTTGTATTTATATTCCAATTCGATGAGCTGCAACAGCAATCTCTTAAGATGTAAAATTGAAGATCTATTTCTTAATGCTAATTTTATCCGGTATGGATGTACGCTAAGCTCTTTTACGATTTGTGTCTCATCTCTTCCTCTCTGAGCTAAAACTTTGGCAGTCACCAATAGTTCTAATTGGTTTTGAAAAATTGCAATTAGTTGTACTGGATTAGTTCCTTCACGAAGTTGATCATCCAACCTTTCATTAGCTTGACGATAGTCCTTTCTCAGAGCCTCTTCTAAGATGGCAAAAACGTTTTGCGAAAGTGACATATCGATATTCCGCATAATCAGATCTTCTGTAATTTTATTATCAGTAGCAATATTTTTCAGCTTCAAATAATTATTAAGTACTACATCCATTACTTGATCACTACGATCAATCAGAGTTTGCAAAGCTCTTTCAGAAATTTGTATCCCATCATTAGCAATAAACGCTTTAACAATTGTTAACAACTCATACGGCTTAATCTTTGTTTCAACGACATTAAAATTTGCCCCTACCATTTTTACCAATTTCTTACGTCGATCAAGCTTTTCATATGAGGCAACCATCACAATCGTGTCTTCTAATTCTGCAACATGTGAAAATATCTCACTTAATTGTTTAACTTCACGTTCAAACTTTTTTGGCGTTTTAGCTGTTAAAAAGAAGGGATTTTTAACGATGACCAATCTCTCATTAGCAAAAAGATTGGCCTCGGTTAAGCTAGCAATCAATTCATCTAGGCCATCGCTTTCGCAATCGATAATCACTTTTTCCAAATTTCTCTGCTCAGCTTCTTTAGTTAAATTATCGACGAGATATTCATTTAAAAAGTCATCTTCGCCTACCAATACTGTGTGTCTATTTTTTGAATTTGAATTATTAAACAGCTTAAGTAATGTCATTATTTACCTCGAGAGTTTGGTCTCAAATTTTGTCGTTCCAAATAAATCGTAATACCAATTTATCATACCATAATCCTGAGTCGAGACCCATGGAATACCTAATTCTTTTAGAGTATTTAGCGTTTCTTGATGAGGATGTCCGAAGCGATTATTTCTGCCCGCAGAAATAAAAGCCAAGCTAGGTTTGATAGCCTGAAGAAAGGCTTTCTTAGATGATGTTCTACTTCCATGATGCCCTAATTTAAAATAATCGACTTTTAAATTGGAGTATTTTTGTAGAATTTTCATCTCACCTGCTTGATCTAAGTCTCCAGTAAACAACCACCTTTTTTTGGCTAATAAAAACGTTAATGCTACCGAATCTTCGTTTTTCCCCTCTCCCTCATGATCAGGATGCAATACTGAAAATGGGATCTTTTGGTTTATGACATCCCCTGCCAGTAATTCTACAATTTGAGTTTGTTGCACCTTTCCTTCAATTCTTTTTCTGAAAGCAGGATTTTTTAACATTCCTTTTCCAAAATATAGTTTTTTAACCCTCACCTGCTCAAGCAATGGCTTCAAATCACCTACATGGTCAGCATCTTGATGACTTAAGAAAACACCGTCAATCTGATTAATTCCCTCGGCCTTCAAAAATGGAATAGTTATCTTGTTAAGTTGTGGTTCTCTTTTTTTACCTGAAAAATTCAATTTTCCACCAGTATCGATCATATATACTTTTCTAAAAATTGGTGTAGTAATCAAAATGCTATCCCCTTGACCGACATCGATAAAAGTTACTTGCCCTCTCCATGGATAATGAATACTAACAAAGCAAAGAATATAACTAATGGTTAGTAAAGCAATCCAATTCTTAAGATATTTTCTAGAAATTCGCTCATTCAATTTAATTGTGATTACAGCAGCCAGTATCAGTAGTAACAAACATTGCCACCAATTAATCTTGCCAAAAGTCCATAAACCTACATTACTATGTGCAATCAATCCTAATAATCGTTCTGTGATAGATAGAACTTTATCCAACTCTTTTGAAACAGCAGGAATAACTGGAAACAAAATCAGATTAACAAACACGCTCGGAATCACTAAATAGTTAAAATACGGTACAATCAAGCAATTGAACAAAATTGTTAATACATTGAATTGATAGAAAAAGAACAATAAAAGTGGCGTAATAAGTGTATTTAAACAAACCGCTTGTTTAAATCTTGACAGTTTTTGCGTCAATTGAATGCCTAAAACCAACAAATAGCTCAATAACGCTCCTACACCAAGAAATAAATTCGGTACCATTAGCAAGTGTAACAAACAAGTTAATCCCAATATGTCTATTTTCAACAGCAATATTCGTTTAAATTTCAAGATTCGACTTAATATATACATTAAACTAGCTCTTACAAATCCGGGCTGTCCCAAGCTTAAGAAGATTCCTATCAATAATACAAGCAAGCAACAAAAGAATGCCTCTCCTTCAGTTCTTTTGCAAAAATAGCAAATTATCGAAACTATAGACGTATAAATACCGACGTGTAGCCCAGAAATGCTTAATAGATGAACTACTCCCAGATTACGGTAATTATCCAAAATACTTTTTGTTTCAGAGAAAGGATTCTCTGCTAAAATCAGCTCGCTTGAAAAAAATGATAATAATTTTGGCATCCTACTTAAATACTGTTGCAACTTATATCGCCAAAAATGTAGCCGATCGATAATTGATACTTTTTTTATAACTGAAACAGTGGCGCTCTTCAAGCGGAGTTGTTGATAGATTTCTTTAGACTGATAATACTTCTTAAAATCAAATTCTCCAATATTCGTAGCTGGCATAATTTGAGAAAATTCACCATCAATCTCCGATAAGGCAACTGCATGTCCAGCTTTTAAACTCTCCAATCGAGAACATTTCCCTGAAATTAAAATCACTTGTTTATTTACGTATGCTTTTCCTGACAGCCAGCCATCTTTAACTTTAACTTGATCAGGATAGATTTTAACTTGCAGTTGTGAATTAAGCGTCAACGGCTTTCGCTGAAGATTCATCATCATTCTGCCAATAAATAATATCAATAAGATTAATACTATTTTTTGGGCATCAGGATATTTTTTTATTAATAACAAAAGGAAATAACACGAAATGATTACCGCACATGTTCGGATTAAAAACGTCTCACCTTTAAGTACAAAAAATATCCCAATTTGGCAAAGTGCAAGATTTATTAGTAAGCCGGGCTCAGAGAATTTAAATTGCCAATTGATCTTTGAATCCAGCAAAAGTCTTCTCCCCAATACCTGAAACCTGCATAATATCTTCTATCTTTTTAAAATTGCCATTTTGTTCACGATAAGCAATTATTTGTTCAGCACGCTTTTGTCCAATACCATTTAATTTTTGCAATTCTGCAACTGTTGCCGTATTGATATTGACCGTTGGCGATGCTTCCGATTTGGCTGTGGATGATGTAGTTTGATTATCGTTATTGGTATTGGTAACTGCACTTGCAACTTTTTCTCCTTTATACGGAATATAAACCTTATCTTGATCTTTCAACATAATTGCTCGATTGATTACCTTGGTTTGCGCATTGGCTTTTAATCCTCCTGCAGCCTCAATTAATTCTTGAATCCTCGCACCATTTTTTAGCGTATAGACCCCTTCATGTCGAACTGCACCCGAAATATCGCAGGTTACTTCTGATGCCTGTTCCTTATTAGTATTACTTGAAGAACTCGAAACCATTGTTTCACTTGAAGTTTTGGAATTCAATTGCGTATTTGTGTTTGCATCATTGATGAAATCTTCTTTTTCATCTTTGCTATTCCAATACATCCCCAAAAATACTATTGCAATTACAATTCCTATAACATACTTCTTTTGTTCAACAATAAATGCTTTTATTTTATCTATATCCATAATTTTTCCCCCTTATATATTAGATACGCAAAAAAGACCCGAAAAAATTCGGGTCTTTTCAATCTTTAGAAATTCTTAAACTAATAGTTTGCTTTTAAATAATTTAGTGCATCCTCAAAAGTAGCAACGGGAACAATCTTCATTTTGGTATGAATAGCTTTGGCGGTTTTTTTAGCCACTTCATAGTTGGTTTCTGATTTTTTAATGCCCCTACTGTCTGTAGGAGCAAAGAACACCTCTGCTCCAGCCCTATCAGCTGCTACCACTTTTTTATCGACTCCACCTATCATACCTACTTTTCCATCTACTGAAATCGTACCTGTTCCAGCAACTTTATGATTATTAGTCAAATTTTTACCAGTAAAGACTTGATAAGCCTCCAAGGTAAACATTAAGCCAGCTGAAGGTCCACCAATATCGCCAGCATTAATTTTGACTGTTGGCTTAGTCGAAACAGTGGTATGTTCAACCAATTGAATCCCAATTCCTGGTTTATTAGTACCTTTAACTGTTACAACTTTACCATTAAAAGTTCGAGTTTGACTATTACGTTGAACCTTTAACTTCAATTTTGCACCTATTTTTTGTTGTTGTAAATAATCCATCATTTCTTTAGTGGACTTAAACTTATGTCCATTAGCGCCTAAGACCGTATCTCCAATTTGAAGTTTACCTTTGAAGCTCGAATTATTTTGGATTCCCATTACATAAACACCATGATAATGCAGTTTAGGTAATAATTTAGCTTTTTTTGCTGCATAGTAAATAGCTGCTTGTTGAGATGTTTCCATATACCAATTCTGTAGTTCATTATATTGACTACTGCTTTGTCCACCCAATAGTTCTGAGCTGGACACACGATCAGTATATTTCTGAGTAAAGCTCAATAAATAAGCAATCACAGGAACTGGCTCGTTAGTTATACTGATTGTAACCATATATAAATTTTTAGGTGCTTTAGTCTTAGCCTTGATAAACTCTCCTACTGGAAAAACTTCCCCTGGACTTTCCAAGAAATAATCCGTTGGCCAGAGTGCAGTCACTGAAAGTACAACAACTGTCAAAATTGTAATTAGCCAATTTCTTGCTTTCTTTGTAAGATGCTTCATATGCTACAGCTCTTTTCTTCTTTGATTTAAATTTTGAGCAACTAATTGGGGCACTAGATCAGAAACATCTCCCCCGAACTTGGCAATCTCCTTAATCATGCTTGAAGCGATTGCTGAATTCTTAGGTGATGTCGGCAACAAAACCGTAGCAATTTCTGGGGCTAATTGTTCATTCAATTGCCCAATTTGCTGTTCAAACACATAATCCTGTGCATTTCGCGTACCTCTAACAATCGCAGCTGCACCTAATGTTTTTGCTACATCCACTGTTAAAGAAGCCGGTCTTGTAATTACAGCTACGTTTTCCATACCTTCAATTTCTTTTTGAATGAACATGGCTCGTTCT
>NZ_CAKC01000056.1 GCF_000296855.1 Lactobacillus gigeriorum DSM 23908 = CRBIP 24.85
TTGGAGTCAAGTCCCTAGGGGGATTTGACTCCTTTTTCATTTGTTCTTTACCTTACCGCAAATTATTTTACACTTAGATTATTTTTTAGTAATCGCCGTTCATGATTGTATTCTTGACGATAACATAATCGACTAACTTGATGGCATTGAGATCTCTACCACCAGCGTAGGAAATTGAAGATTGTAAATCTTCTTGCATTTCCGTCAACGTATCAGAAATTGATCCACGATAAGGGACTAGCATTTGCTTACCTTCAACGTTACGATAGGCACCCTTTTGAACTTCAGAAGCAGATCCCCAGTATTGCTTGTAAGTCTTGCCATCGATTTTAATGACGTTGCCAGGAGATTCTTCATGACCAGCAAGCATGGATCCGATCATAACCATTGAAGCACCAAAACGAACTGATTTAGCGATGTCGCCATTATGACGAATACCTCCGTCAGCAATTAATGGTTTGCTGGCAGCTTTGGAACACATTCTAAGGGCGGCTAATTGCCAACCACCGGTACCAAAACCAGTCTTTAATTTAGTGATGCAGGCCTTACCTGGACCAACACCGACTTTGGTTGCATCGGCTCCGGCATTTTCTAATTCACGAACAGCTTCAGGGGTTGCAATGTTACCAGCGGTTAAGAAAGTTTCAGGTAGCTTTTCCTTAATATAGTGGATCATCTTGATAACGTAGATGGAATGTCCATGAGCAACGTCAATCGTAATATATTCTGGAATTGTATTAGTTTCAACTAACTGATCGATAAAATCATATTCAGCATCCTTGATTCCAACAGAAATTGAAGCGAATAGACCAAGCTCGTGCATTTTTTGAACGAATGCTAGTCGCTTTTCAGGTTGAAACCGATGCATTACATAGTAGTAGTCATTTTTAGCTAGCCAAATAGCGAGGTCTTCATTAATGACGCTTTCCATGTTCGCTGGGACTACTGGCAATTTAAATGTTCGGCTTCCAAATTTAACACTAGTGTCGGCTTCGCTGCGACTTTTAATTACACCCTTGTTAGGTACAAGTTGAATATCATCATAATCAAAGGCTTCCATACTGAAATAATTACTCATGGCAAAGTACTCCTTTTTTGTATTAGTTTCTACCAAACGAACCAACTATAAGCAAAAAAATGGTACTTGTCAACAATAAAATCGAACTATATAAAATTATAAAAATAAAATAATTCGGATTTTGATTGACTGAAGATATATTCATTGATAGAATAACACAGGTAACAAAAACAGAGATATTTATTTGAGGTGAATTATTATGACAGCAGTTGCAGTTGTAGGAAGCCAATGGGGCGATGAAGGTAAAGGAAAGATTACCGACTTTTTAAGTAAAGAAGCAACCATGGCGGTACGCTCAAACGGTGGTAACAATGCTGGCCATACGATCGAAATCGCTGGGCAAGAATTCAAGATGCGCTTGATTCCATCAGGTATTTTTGCTGCTGATCAAGGTGCCGTAATCGGAAACGGAGTAGTCATCAATCCTGAAGTCATGTTCCAAGAATTAGACAACTTAGAAAAGAACGGAATTGACATCAGCAAGTTGCGGATTTCTAACCGTGCTCACATCATCATGCCTTATGACATCTTACAAGATGAGTACCAAGAAGAAACTAAGGGAGCTAACAAGATCGGTACAACTAAGAATGGAATTGGACCTACTTATATGGATAAGGCTTCAAGAATTGGTATTCGTGTTTGTGACTTGTTGGAAAAGGATACTTTTGAAGAAAAATTGCGGGCTAACTTGGAAGCTAAGAATGCGTTATTTACCCAAGTTTATGGCAAGCCAGCTTTGAAGTTTGAAGATATTTTTGATAAATACTATGAATATGGTCAAAGAATGAAGCCATATGTAACTGATACTTCCGTCTTAGTTAACGATGCATTAGACAAGGGCGAAAAAGTTCTGTTCGAAGGTGCTCAAGGAATTATGCTTGATATCGATGAAGGTACTTACCCATTTGTAACCTCATCGAATACAATTTCTGGAGGCCTTGCTTCTGGTATTGGTGTGGGCGCTAACCGGATTAATACTGTTATTGGCGTCTGCAAAGCTTACACTACAAGAGTAGGTGCAGGTCCATTCCCAACTGAACTTCATGATGAAATTGGTGATCGCATTCGTGAAACTGCGCATGAATATGGTACAGTTACTGGCCGTCCACGTAGAGTTGGTTGGTTTGATTCAGTAGCTTTGCGTCATGCTAAGCGTGTTGCTGGAATTACTGGTTTAAGCTTGAACTTATTGGATATTTTCTCTGGCTTTGACACAGTGAAAGTGGCAACCGCTTATGAATTGGACGGTAAGGAAATCGACTACTACCCAGCAAGCTTGAAAGAACTTGATCGTTGTCATCCAGTTTATGAAGAATTACCTGCTTGGCAAGAAGATATTACCCAAGTTAAGAGCTGGGATGAACTTCCTGAAAATGCTAAGAAGTTCTTGAACCGGATTGTTGAATTAGTCGGGGTGCCTTTAGTTACTGTTTCGGTTGGACCAGATCGTGAACAAACGATTGTGCTTAAGAATCCATGGGAATTATAAGATGTTAGAACGTTATACGCGCCCAGAAATGGGTAAAATATGGTCATTGGAAAATCGTTATGCAGCTTGGCTAAAGGTCGAAATTGCGGCCACAAATGCTTGGGCAGAAATGGGTGAAGTGCCGGCAGATGATGCTAAGAAAATTGCTAAAAAAGCCAGCTTTACGGTTGATCGAGTAGCAGAATTAGAAGCAATCACTCACCATGACGTAGTAGCCTTTACAAGAACCGTTTCTGAAAGCCTAGGCCCTGAGAAAAAATGGGTTCATTTCGGCTTGACGTCAACGGATGTGGTTGATACCGCTCAAGGATATTTGCTTAAACAAGCGGATGAAATCATTCGTCAAGACTTGTTGACATTGAAGGATACGATTGCTAAGCGAGCTAAAGAATTCAAATATACGGTTGAAATGGGAAGAACCCATGGGGTACAAGCAGAGCCGACGACTTTTGGCTTGAAGTTAGCTCGTTGGTATGCGGAAATTAACCGTGATATAGAACGTTTTGAGCATGCTGCTAAAGGTGCAGAGTCAGGAAAAATTTCTGGGGCAGTGGGAACTTATGCCAACGTACCACCACAAATCGAAGCTAGTGTAATGAAGCAGTTGGGCTTAACTAGACAGCCGATTACGAGTCAGGTATTGCCAAGGGACTTACATGCAGAATATATTTCAACAATCGCTTTGATTGCTACGAGTATTGAAAATTGGGCAACTGAGATTCGTGGCCTCCAAAGAAGTGAAATTCATGAAGTTGAAGAACACTTTAGAGCCGGACAAAAAGGATCTTCGGCTATGCCTCATAAACATAATCCAATTGGTTCTGAAAACTTGTGTGGAATAGCAAGAGTGTTACGTGGACAAGTAGTAACAGCTTTAGAAGATGTTAGTTTGTGGCACGAAAGAGATATTTCACATTCAAGTGCTGAACGAATTATTTTGCCAGATAGTACGATTGGCATAGATTATATGCTTAACCGGTTCAATCGCATTTTAACGAATTTGGATGTCTTCCCAGAAACGATGCTTAAAAATATGGAGCGGACTTATGGCTTGGTATATTCACAACGGTTGCTACTTAAGTTAATCGATGAAGCAGGATTGTCGCGTGAGCAAGCGTATGACATGGTGCAAAAATTAGCTAACCGTGCTTGGCAAGAACAGACCTCATTTAGGGGCTTGGTCGAAGCTAGCGAAGTGATGGACTACTTGTCTGAAGCCGATTTAGACGATGCTTTTGATTATCACTACCATTTGCGTTATGTAGATGATATTTTTAAGCAGTGTGGCTTAGACTAATAAAAATATCGAGAAAATAGCAAACTCCGATTAAATCTTGAGGAAAAACAGATTTAATTGGAGTTTTTCTAGGTTGGCGGTGAAAAAATGTCAGTTCGTGACTATGGCGTCCGGTAACTAAATGGTGTATTATAAACACGGGTAAGTCTATTTTTTCTGGTTAAGCAAGTAGTCGTTAGCGAATTTGTTTTGATTAATTGGCATTTATCGCTATATTTATCTATCAAAACAAGCAAACCGTCCCCGATGATCTGGTGAGCCTTAATTGGAAACTGCTAAATACAGAGGTAGCGCTTATCGTAGCGTTATTGAGACTGAGTCGGCCGTTTCTAAAGAACTTCGTCAGGCATTCACGGGAAAGATCAAGCTGTAAGAGCTGGTCAAAAGGCCGAGTTAGGTCGTGTTCACATTATCGAAGGAATAAATAGCCTTACCCGGAAAAGCAAACAGCTAACCATGAGTTTCACCAAAAACGATGGGACAATCGAGCTACTTGCGAAAAAACTAATGGTTTTTGAGCTAATGGGATGTTGATGCCTATTAGCTTTTTTTGTTGCAATAAGACTTTTTTCTAATTTAGACTATAATTGGATATAGGATTAGATGTAGGGAAGTGGTTTTATGACCAAAAAAATATGTTTAATTGTTAGAATTATTGTGTTAGCTCTAGGTTTAAGTTTAGCAGCGTATATGATCTGGCAGCTTTTCTCGGGAGCTAGGATGTTGGATTTTGATATTAATACTCGTGGACCACTGATTGTTGTAGTATTCAGTATTTTATTGTTACTGACGATTGGCGCAGCTGTTAGCTATGTGTCTAATCTGCATTATTCTTCAACTATTTTTTTAGGCAGCTTATTAGCGATTATGTCAGGAATTTTGTGGATTAGACATCCTGAACAGGCAGATATTTATCGATTGTATTTTATCTATGGTCTAGTGGTAGCAGTAAGTGGACCATTTGTATTGGAAAAGAAGAAGTAAGTGTGTAAGATCCGATGGGATCCTTTTTAGGTATCAAAGCAAAAAGGCCATATTCCAATAAATATTAGGAACATGGCTAATTTTTGACGTGACTATCAACATGTTATAAATTGAAAGTAAGAATTAATGGAATAGATTAGTTAAGTTGTTGATTATTGAAGGCGAAACAACATGGCCAATTACGATGCCACCGCCAATGATTAACTTGCTTAGTAGATTGATTAATTTTGATTTTTGCATATTGGAGCCTTTCATTTTGAAAAATAAATACGGTGAAAAATTTAGAACAATACGACAAAATAGAAATAAAAGCCTAAGAATGATTAGTAGTAACATCACCTCCAAATCTAGTTTAGATCGATGGGAACAGGGCCAAGATAACTTATCATTTAATCAGGTTTTATTATTGTTGAATAAGTTAAATATCAGACCAGATGAATTGATTGAAAATGGACTTTCAGAAGAAACAATTCAAACTATTAGAGAAATCGAAACAGCATACATAAATGATGATACAGCATATTTGCTGAAGATTTGTAATAAACAGGATGAGCAAATTTTGTCTGAGCAAGATTTTCTTAAGGTCGCCTTAGCTTGTAACTGTTATCTAGAATTGACTGGTAAAAATGTTTTTACGAAAATTAATCAGAGACGGTTGACGAACTACTTCTATAAGATTGAAAAATGGTACTACGAAGATATTATGAACTTTGGCAATACTGCACAATTGCTTGATAGTTCAGTAATTTTTAGAATTAGTTCGAACATAATTAATTACGTAAAATATGCTGAATTAAGTGATAAAGATAACTATCGCATAATTTTTAATACTTTGCTTAATGCGAGTTACAATTTGCTAAAGCTTGATACTAATCTTGCAGAAAAATTAATCTCGCGCTTCAATATTGATTTGATTCCCCAAAAGTATGCCTTTGAAAGAATAAGATATAATTTTATGTTGATGTTGTTTAAATATCTTAAAGATCATGATGATAGTCAAATAAAGTATGAATTGAATTTCCTAAAGATGAATAAACTGGATCTTTTGTATGATACGCTTGAATATGCCTTTGAACAAATCAAGGTGGAATCTTGATTTTAGATGAATGATAGTGCTATAGAAGTTATTTAAATGTCCCAAATATGGGACATTTTTTATTAGCTGTTGATTTAACATGCTATATTGGAAACACTATTAATTATTAAGCATTTTATAATTAAATGTAAAATGCTTATTAGAGAAATTAATAGAAACATACTCTGAATATATTAAAGCGCTGGAAATTTGGGAATAATCTTTGTTCTAGATCTATTGGAAGAGGTGTTAAAAGATGAAAAAGGAGAAGAGTATTGATTTAAAATGGGTATTAAAGTCTGTACCATTTCTGTTACTTGTTGCCATTTTGTCATTATCTATTTTTAGTTCCTTTGAAGGAGTAATAAATGGATATGTTCTAGGTAAAATAACCAGCATTGATTTCAATAATTTGAATGAAGTATTGTTATTTGGTTTGGGTGTTTTATTAGCATATTTGGTAACTTATACTTCAGCTTATTTATTTTTGGTTTGTAAGCAGTTTGCGGTGAAGTATTTAAATACGAAACTTAAGTCGGAATTATTTAAATATCAATTGAAAGATATTTCAACTGATCCAACAGAATCACTTAATTTAGTGACGAATATTTCTTCCCAAATTGAACAAAGATACTTTGAATCGATATTTTATTTAGTACAATGTTTTATTACAATAATATCTACTGCAATTGTAGTATTAGGAACTAATATATATTTAGGAAGTATCTATATTTTGATGTCATTTATCAGTATGGCACCTTCTTATTTGTCTCGAAATAAACTTAGTGATAGCACTAAAGATTGGAGTAATAAAAATAATAGTCTTATTTCAATTATTAAAGAAATAACCTCTGGAAAACTTGAGATTAATAAATATAGCGTAATGCCTAAATTTTTGAATATTTTTGATAAAAAGCTTAATTCAGAAGAGAAAGCATATTATCGATTAAATTATGCAAGATTTACCGCTCAATTTTACACATGGATAGGTGCAGTATTATCAAGTGTTTTTCCTATCATTATTGGATTAATATGTATAGCTAAAGGCTGGTTGGGAGTCAAGGTTGGAACTGTTGTAACTCTATCTTTGACTGCAGATCATATTCTTGGTGGGATTAGGGAATTGACTAATTATTATACCCAAATAACAGGTACCAAAAAGATCAGATTAATTGAGTACTATGAACTACCTTCTGAAAAAAATGAAGTTCAAAGTACATCGAGCCAAGACAATTCCTTTATTGAATTAAAGGATGTTGTTGCTGGATATGGAGATAAGACTGTCATTTCGAATCTGAATTTAAGCATATCCGAATTTGATAAAATTGTGATAACTGGTCCTTCTGGTGTTGGAAAATCAACAATTTTAAGTTTGATTTCTGGACAACTAAAAACAAGAAAAGGTCAAGTTTTGATAAAAGGAATGCCAATTAGATTATCTGATTCAATTTTGATATCACAAAAGCCCTGGTATTTTGTGGGTACCGTGAAAGATAATCTTACACTTTATCAAAAATATGATAATGAAGCGTTGAATAGGGTTTTAAGGTTAGTTCATTTAGATAAAGAATTAGGAGAAGATCCTTTAGAATTTAAGATTAACGATAATTTATCAGGTGGGCAATTGCAAAGATTAACTATTGCAAGGGGATTGCTACGGAAGAGATCAGTGTTGCTTTTAGATGAAGTTACTTCTAGCTTAGACAAATCAAATGCAAGAAAAATCCGTCAGCTAATATATAGCCTTCCGATAACGATGATTGAAGTTGCACATAATCTAGATGAGGATTTGATCGAGAAAAATAATATTAAAATTTTAGAATTTGATGGTCAAAGCTTACATGAAAGACAATAACTGGACGCTTATTCTAGGTAATGGCAAAATGACAACAAAAAGTAGTCTTGCTACTAAAGGGACCTAGAAGCCTATGATCAGATAGTCGACATGGGTCAATATAAAGCATAATTACTTGAACCCCCGCATTTCAATATATGTAGAAAAAATCCCCCATCATTGAATTGCCATGTGTTATCATGGAATCTAGCATTTGATAATGGAGGATAAGAATGACACCAACGAAACAGCGCCGCTTCTGGGCATTAATGGCTGCACTAGCTTGCATTATGTGGGGGATCTCAGGTTTATTTGCTAAGGCCTTGTTTAATATTAGCCCAGAAATTACACCAATGTGGCTAACACAAGTAAGAATGGTTATTGCCGGAATTATTTTATTAGTCTTAGCTGGCTTTTTAAAACAACATCCCATCAAAGCAATGACCAATAAGACTGATGCTCGCGATATTATCGCTTATGGTATTTTCGGACTGTTGCCAGTACAGTTGTTTTATTTTATCGTAGTCCAAAAAGCTAATGCTTCAATTGCCACGATTTTACAATTTATTGGACCATTTTTTGTAATGGGATACCTAGCAGTTACGCATAAGCAAGTAATGCGGCGTATCGACTGGCTGGCAGCAATTGCTGCCTTTATCGGAGTTGTCCTGTTAGCAACGCATGGTAATTTTAACCACTTTGCCTTAACGCCTGAAGTCCTTTTTTGGGGCTTGCTGTCAGCGGTTGGAGTTGCGACTAATACTTTGATTCCTATCAACGTTTTAAAACGCGTTTCAAGCTTAATTATTACCGGCTGGGGACTACTAGTGGCTGGAATCTGCTTGTTAATCATTCATCCAGCTATGCCTAAAATTCCTAATACTCCTCAAGTTTGGCTCTGCACTACAGGAGTTATTGTGGTTGGAACATTGATTCCATTTCAATTGATGGCTAATGCTCTTAGATTTATTAAGCCATCAACGGCTAGCCTATTAGATGCGTTTGAACCATTTTCGGCAACTATCGGCTCAGTTGTAGTATTTGGCTTAGTCATGATGCCAATGGATTGGTTGGGGTCATTACTGGTTGTGCTAGCAGCGATGGCTTTAAATATAACGCCCAAAAAACGAAAAAGAAGCTAAACTAAAAAGCGATCATTCGATCGCTCTTTTTATTGGTTTTGGGCAAGACGGCGTTCATGGCGTTCAAGAATAGTTTTTATAATGGCATTTGCCACATTAGTATTCTTGAGCAAGGGACCGTGTGAATATGAACCGATTAAGTTGCGGTAGTGCAAGCCTTCGACCTTGTCTTGAGGGTTGTTGCCATAGCCTTCAATCATATCGCCGAAGGGATGCAACTTATCAGTATTATCGAAATAAGTTTGACCAGAGTGATTTTCAAAGGCCTTTACTTCGCCCCATTCAGACATATATCGAGTATCACCGATCATACGTTTATCGGACTTAAAAATCGTATGTAATGGCAAGATTCCTAAGCCTTTAATGGTTACGCCCGAATTAGTCTTGTAGTAGTCGCCTAATAATTGGTAACCACCACAGATGCAGAGCATTGGGTTGCTTTCATTGATATATTTTTCTAGAGTAGTTTTGTGACGTGGCAAATCTTGAGCGACGACAGTTTGTTCGAAATCTTGGCCACCGCCAAAGAAGACGAAATCATAGTCAAACGCATTGAATTCATCTCCTAAAGAAATGTTATCGACTTGAGTGTCATAGCCTTCTTTTTTTAGGAGATATTTCAAAATTTTAACATCGCCGGAATCACCATAAGTATTCATCAAATCTTCGTATAAGTATGCGATTTTGATTAGTTTATCATCCATATTATTTCCCCGTTTTTACTTGAACTATTATCATATTATAGCTAAAAGTAGGAAAGCTAGCAAAATAATTGCAAACATCTTTAGGCGTGGTAAAGCGAAAAAGGCAGTATTAATTTAGACAAAAATTCTACACCGGAGTATGATTTTGGGTAGTAAAAGAAAGAAGGAAGCACAATGAAAATCAACCTTGAGCTCGATCATGGCTATTTACCTGATCAATTTGGAAAATATGCAAGCGTTAAATTAAATGGTTTGCCAGTTGAATCATTTCCATTCACGATTAGCGAGCTTGCACCTGAAGCAAAATATTTGGCTTGGTCATTTGTCGACTATGATTCAACGCCTGTATGTGGTTTTACCTGGATTCATTGGTTAGTTGCTGATGTTCCGGCAACTCAACAAATACCAGCCGACTTTAGCCGGCAATACCAAGGTCCGCAAGGATATAACAGTAATATATCCAAGTTTTTACAGCAGCCCAAAGAAAACACTGTCGGCTATGTAGGACCTACGCCACCAGATAAAGAGCATTACTATACTTTGCGCGTTTACGGACTAAAAGAAGCTACTAATTTGCAAGGATCGTTTTATTACAATGAATTTTTAAAGGCGATTGAAGGCAAAGTAGTTGATGAAGCAAGAATCGATGTTTTGTCGCGCGCATAGCTGAATATTAAAGGTCACAGAGTATAAACTGTGGCCTTTTTGGTTGCGGTTCCGAGAAAATGGTGCTACCATCATAATAAAATAAAAATGATAAAAATAACAACAATTAGTAAGAATATAATAAGTTTTCGGTAGAGGTGTAAAAATGGATGAAAAACAAATCGCTGCTATGGCTGGCGAACATCGTATGCGACGATACGTAGGTGCTTTCAGTGTATTGTATTTACTGTTTATAACATATTGCTTGATGGTAAACCTGGCTTTGTTTGCATATTTAATGGCCGTCCAATTCATTTTTACCTTGCTTTATTTCATAATAAGATGGTTTTTAGATCTTAAAGTCAAAGAAAAAGTTAAACGCGAGCCGTTGTGGGAACGGATCATCTTATTTAATAAGGACAAGCGGAACTGGCTATATCTGTTGCAATGGACAGTCTTGATTTTGCTGGCTGCTTGCTTCATTGGCAATCATGTACAGTTGTTTACCATGATGATCAGTTTTAAAGAGAGCCAACATTTGTTTGAATTTCGCCAATATTTATTATTTGCGACCGTTATTGTACAATTCTTGGCTTATGCTTACCTTTCCTGGGATAAACCGCGTGCACTTAAAGTCACTTTAGCGCTTAATATCTTATTTGCGCTGGGGATGATTTGGGTTTTGCCACAAATGTGGTGGTTCCCAGCAAGCGAAATTTTTGTAGTTTGCTTGTTTTACTATGCTTTCGTATATCACCAACTATAAGTCTAAGTGTAAAATAATTTGCGGTAAGGTAAAGAACAAATGAAAAAGGAGTCAAATCCCCCTAGGGACTTGACTCCAAA
>NZ_CAKC01000055.1 GCF_000296855.1 Lactobacillus gigeriorum DSM 23908 = CRBIP 24.85
TTTACTGATATTTCTTTTGTTGAGTAAAATTAGGGGCGATTTATTTATTTTGAATGTACGACAAATAAGCTCGTGTCTATAGTATTTTGGCGAGCTTAGGTTTATAATCGAACTGATCAATCAGTTATGACTAAAGCCGTTTTTGATTTCGTTTGGCTACGTCATAATCGTATGTTTGATCATTAATGATTAGAGCGTAGATTGTTCTAAGCAGTCTACTTATTGAAGCGATAGCGATCTTTTTGAACCCTTTGGTTTGAAGAGACCGTTTTTTGTTTTCATAGTAGTCTGCTATGTGACATGGATTGGTCTTAGCTGCACTGGCTATTTGTCCAATAGCACGGTAGAGCAGTTTTCTGGCTATTGCATTGCCTCGTTTAGAGATACGCAGGCTTGCATCCATTTCGCCTGATTGATAGCGTCCTGGATCAATGCCAATGAATGCGTTGATCTTGCCAGGGTTGGCGAATCTGCGGACGTCTCCCAATTCTGCCAATACTCTAACTGCAGTGGTCTGGGCAAAGCCTGGTATGCTTTCTAGATTCTTAAGATCATTGTTAGGCAAAGTGCGTGCCAACTTGATCATCTTTGATAAAACCTGGCCTCTCTTTTTATCTAGATCAAGCAGTCTTTGAGCATAGTATTGCACTTGCTGGGCTTCAATGCTTTTCTCGTCTACTGCTGGATATGACTTCTCGGCTAGCTCAATCAACTTCTTCGCGGTCTTTTGCGCGCGTCTTGAAGCCATTCCTCTCAATCCTTCTAGCCAGGTCGCAATCGATTGACTATCATCGAAAACGACTAAATTGCAGTGATAGTATTGCTTGACTATCTTCCAGTAGTTTTCTCCCTTAGCAGATTCAAACAGCTCTTCAATGCCGGCAAAGGTGGATTGAAGAGATTGATGCAATCTGTTCTTATCCGTTACGATATCAGAAGTCAATTGATCGTAGAAGTGGCTCATCGAACCCAATTGCTTATAGATTTGACTTTGAGCTTGGCTGACTGGGTGCTTGTAAAGACGCTGGATCATGGCTAAGCGATAGGCATCGGCCTTGTCGGTCTTGTTGCGACGAAGGCCAGAATCCATTTCTTTCTTGGCTTTTAGAGGATTGATGACTACGTAGTCGTAGCCATAGTCTTCAAGCAGAGCTTGGAGTCTGCGAGAGTATACGCCTGTAGCTTCGAAGATGATTTGAGGATGTTCTTTGAAAGTTGCTAGTTCCTTTACCAATTGCTTGAAGCCAATGCGATCGTTGGAGATTTCGAATTCGTTTTTTCCATTGCCGACCAATTCGCATACGTTAGACTTAGCCTTGCTTACATCGATTCCAAAAATTACTTGCATGATAACAAACCTCCTAAGATACAGCAGTAAAAGCTATTTGCTTTGAAGATCGGATCTAATTTTCTAAACTCGGCATCAAGTGCCTACATTCTTCGAGCAGAGTATCGAAAATCAAAGCAAAACTGCCAGTTTTATTTGCGACATCAAGTGTCTAAGGGCCAGACGGCATATCGTTTTACTGCTATCTCAATTCTAAGATAAAAA
>NZ_CAKC01000054.1 GCF_000296855.1 Lactobacillus gigeriorum DSM 23908 = CRBIP 24.85
TTTGGAGTCAAGTCCCTAGGGGGATTTGACTCCTTTTTCATTTGTTCTTTACCTTACCGCAAATTATTTTACACTTAGAAACAAATCAGTTTTGGTGACCATCTTTTAGTATAAGGAAGATTTTTTATGGAAGAAAATACGTTGAACATGTTGGCAGGTAAGCCATACAGTCCAGACACGGAAGAATTAGGAAGATTATCTAAACAGGGGCATCGCCTTAGCTTTGAATATAATCAATTACCCGACACTGAAAGAGCAAGACGCCAAGAGATATTGGATCAGCTCTTTCCAGATCATGGCGAAGGTTTATATTTGCAAGGGCCGATTCAGGTTGACTATGGTCCATTTACTCATTTTGGTAAAAATGTTTACGCTAATTTCAATTTGACGATTTTGGATACTTGTCCAATCAAAGTAGGAAATAATGTTATGTTTGGTCCTAACGTTTCTCTTGTAACACCACTTCATCCGTTACTTGCTGAGCAACGTAATCTTAGAGTCCAAGATGATGGCAAAGTTGCAGACTATGAATTTGGCGCACCAATTACTATCGGTGATAATTGTTGGCTAGCTAGCAACGTTACCGTTTGCCCTGGGGTAACGATTGGCAATAATTGTGTTATCGGTGCTGGATCTGTAGTCGTTAGCGACATTCCTGATAACTCTCTTGTAGTTGGAGTACCCGGAAAAGTAGTCAGAAAAATTACCGAAAAAGATCGGTTGCAGAATTTCCCATACTAATTGCGAAATTTTTAACAAAAGATCTAATTATAATGCTTAAACCGTTTGCATATATGGTAAAATAGAGTCAGGTATTTTAAGGGGGTTTGCATATGTTTGCAACTGTATTTTATTGGGTTATCATATGCGCAGCATCATTGTGGGGCGCATGGTCATTAATCTGGTCATTAATCTATATGGGTAAGCATGAAAATGGTAACTTGTGGATCTTTGCAATTATTGATGCTTTGAGTTCAATTGCTTTAGGTATTTTGTATATCATTTACAGTACACAAGATAACCAATGGTATTGGTTCGCTTCAAAGATTACTGACATTGCATGGCTAGTGTACATTTTCTACTTCTTCATTGCTTTGACTGTTTTCCAATTTGTGTTTGGTTTCACGAAGAAAGCAAAGAAAGCATAAATTAAGCTGTTAAAGTCATTAGATCTTAGTTGAGCTAATGACTTTTTGTATAATAAAAATCCGCCACTTTTTAGTGACGGATTTTCTTTATAACTGACGATCTAACAGGTCAGAGGTTAACTTTAACAAATCATCATAGGTAGAATATGTTGAAAAATGCTGGGTTAAGAGCTCTTTAGCTTGATTGGTATAATCTTCGGCTAAATTTTTAGCCTGGTTGATACCTCCAAGTTCAGAAACAAGTTGGTCGATTCGTTGTAAATTATGGCTTGAAAGATTTTTCCCGCGACGAACAAGTTCGTGCAAATCCCCAGATCGATCATTTTCAAGAGCAAAAATCAAAGGTCCACTGTATACGCCATTGACTACGTCTTGCAAAACTGGCTTCTTAAACTGACTGCTGCTTGCAGTGTAGTCTAAGATATCATCCATCAATTGAAACGCTTCGCCAATCAATTCCCCATAGTTCTGGGCAAGTTTGGCTTTCTTGCTGCTTAAACCACCTTCTATGGCTCCAATAAAACATGAATAACCAAAAAGAATACCAGTCTTGCCTTTGATCTGCATTAGATATTGCTCAGGAGTTATATCAAGATTATATTCATTACCAAATTGCGCAGTTTCACCAGCAAGAATATCATTCATTGCTTTGCCATTAATACGCATATTAGTAATCTTTGAGGTGTTGTTAGCTAGCATTTGCAATGAAAGAGCCATAAGATAGTCGCCAGCATAAAGAGCAATGTGCTTGCCAAATTTGTCTTGAATCGAGCTTCGACCGCGTCTGATTGGTGAATCGTCAACAATATCGTCATGAATCAAAGTTGCATTGTGTAATATTTCAACAGAGCTGGCAATTTTCAATAATCGCTTAAGCTTGCCTTTTTTGCCCATTTGTCCAAACAGCAGGACAAAAGCAGGACGTAATTCTTTTCCTGCTATTTCAAAGTTATATTTAATCGCTTCACCTAACTTGCCTTTTACTGAAGCAGTACTTTCAAGAATAATCTGTTGAACTTGTTCTAGGTTTGATTTGAGTGCTGGCATGTCTTGCCAGTATACAAAATCTTGCATTAAATTCCCTTTCTGTTTTTAAGTAGGCCTTTTTGCACATGTGTAATTGCTTGAGTATATGGTAATAGATACTTAACGCCAAAACCAACGAGAATTCCAGCAACAATACCGGAAAAGGTTAAAAGCGGTAGATAAAGCATTACGTATTTACTTTGAGCAATTAGGGATGCAACCAATAATTGCCCAAAATTGTGACTCACTCCGCCAAGAATCGAAACGCCGATTAAGCTAACTAAACGTGGATAGGCGAGCAATGCTAGTTTCATCAAAAATAAACTCAAGAATGCGCCTGTAGCGGCGTAAATAAAGGTTGATACGCCTCCAGAAATCAAGGCTGTCGTTGTCAAGCGTAAGAAGGTTAACAAAATACAGTCTTTGAAGGGGAGAATAACTAGTGCCAGCAAGGTGATAACGTTAGTAAAGCCTAATTTAGCACCCGGTGCAAAGGCAAAGATAGGGGGAAAACTCTGTTCAATTAAGCCTAGAATAATCCCCTGAGCACATAAAATGCCTACAAAAATATATCTTTCGAGATCTTTATTTGTTCTTATCATGGATTAACTAATGTATGGTCAAATTTCTTATGGGAAGAAATTTTTGCATTCGCTCCGTTTCTTAGTTCAATTAAGAATTTGTGTGGCAAGCAGACAATAGTTTGACCAACTTCATCTTTCCAGCCTTGTTTTACACATAATTGATCTTTACAGTTAGCTTCAATTACGCGTATTTGATGATTTTTTACCTGAACGGTATTTTCTTCACCGTTCCTATTAAAACGCCAAATCGTGTCATGATCCAGATTTATTTTTTTGACAGTCTTATTGTTTACACGAATAACTGCGATAATCGTTGCATCTGAACTGGTAGTTTGTCCAGACTTAAGCAGTTTAAATGGTAAAAAACTAAGAATTACCACGACGGCAATAATTAAATAATCACCGAGCTTAAGATATTTTAAAAGCTGCATAAAATCTTTCCCTACAAGATAAAACAGTCTAGGAAATGATCCCAGACTGTTCTAAGTATAACTTTTTAGTTAGTTCTTAACACCGTTTTTATCGACATGATAGATCGGCCTTAGGACACCATATCTTGCTTTACCTAAAGTCTTTTGGAGCCATGGAACAAACCACATATCTAAACCAAATGATCTTCCTGAACCGTTCATAACTGCAATGGCTGCAAAAATCATCCATACGTTTACCCAGTAGTTCATACCAGATAAGCAGAAGATAGCTACAAAGAAGGCACTCATTGCACCAGCAAACCAAGTGCAAAGACCAATTACCAAAAGAACTCCAAGCAAAATTTCAAAGCAAGTCATGAATTTTTGTGCAAATAGTGCAGTTTCCTTGTTTGGAATTACGATCTTGGTCATTGATTGTACCCAGTTAGGCATTTGATCAAATACAGGCATTGGTGAATGGCCATAGTCATAGTTAAATGAGAATCTCACTGCATTGGCTGCGGCTTCAGTTGCTTTACCTGAGGCAGCTGACGTTGCGGCAGCTTTGCTACTTGCTCCACTCGTAGCTGCTTGAACAAGCCATGGGAAGTGCAATTGCAATTTATTGCTGAACCATGAACCTGAGCCTTGGACTTTGTACCAGCAGTCAACCAACCACATCATTCCTAAGAAGATTCGAAGTGGAACGGTCCACAAAACGTTGCCGTAGCGGTTTAAGTTGCCGCGCCACATTGTTGGACGCTTGATTCGGAACCATTCATCCATAATGTAGTGGAAGAGGTAATATGCTGAGTAGATTTGGATGAGATAAATCATATCAACCAAATCTTTCATGAAGATAGCAAAGAAGCCACTTAAGTGGAAGGTGTTAACTAATGAAGCAACACCCCAAGCTGGACCAACGGAAACCATAAATCCAGAATAAGTTCCCTTAAACTTAACAGCCTTGCCATCATTGATTTGTGCCATGATGTTCTTGAAAGCACAAAGACCAGCAGATTCAGCACCTTGCACAACTTGTGGCTCACCACGTCCAGAACCATTAGCGTCATACATTGCCACGTCACCGATGACATAAACATGTGGATCGTCTGGCAATTGTGAGTATTCGTTAACAACGATTCTACCTGCACGAGCAGTTTCAAAACCAAAGTCTTTAGCAGAATCAACAGCTTTAACACCGGCAGTCCAAATTAAAGTTCTAGTTGGGAAAGTTGAACCATCTTTAAGATCGACATGATCTTCGTGAACCCCGACAACACCAGTGTTAACACGAATATCTACGCCATGGCTTTCCATGTAGTTTTGGGCCTTGGCAGCATCTGCCCGGTCCAACATGTTCATCACAGTAGGTGCCATTTCCATCATGGTAATCTTGATTTCATCAGCATCAAGGTTGTACTTCTTAGCAAGGTCAGCACGCCATGAATTAAATTCACCAGCCATTTCAGTACCAGTAAAACCAGTACCTACGATAACAAAGTTAAGATATTGTTCTCTCTTTTCTGGATCGCGTTCTTTAGACACAAGGTGAACCATTAAATCAATATGGTCTCTTAATCTTTCAGCGTCTTCGAGACTGCCCAAAGTAAAACCATATTCCTTAACCCCTGGAGTACCAAAGTCGTTAGGTTGAGAACCGATAGCTAAGACAGCGTAGTCGTATGGATATGAACCATATTTACCGACCACTTCCTTCTTATCGCGATCGATCTTAACGATTTCATCAGTTACAACGTCAACATTCTTCTTACGTGAGAACAAACGTTGCAAGTCATACTTCAAGCTGTTAGCCTCAACACGGTTAGCAGCAACTTCGTGCAAGGAAGTCATCATTGTCATGTAGGGATTTTTATCTACAAGCGTGATTTTGACATCCTTGTTTTTCTTTAGCTTTCTGGCAAGGTGTTTAGTAGTATACAAACCACCAAAACCACCACCAATAACAACGATATTTGTTTGGGTCATTTGCCCATCCCCTCTAAAGTCCATAAACTTTTCTTATTTGTAGTATAAGATACACATTAATTATACAGGACTTTTGATAACGGATAAAGTCCCCAAATTAACATTTTTCACAAAATATCGGTAAAAGAATAGATTTTATTTTTATGCTATAAAGACAGTAACCGATACCATTGCTTTTATATAAATAAAATATTGCATTACTATTACTAATATTCTATAATTTGGTTGCGTGAAGAAATACACAAAAGTGTGTGTTCAAGCATAGATTAGAGATATAGGATAGGGTTTATATCATGAAAATTAAGAAATTCGCATATAGTGCATCAGTTATTGCATTGTCAGCATTGATGTTGGGTGCTTGCTCGACTTCAAGCAAATCATCATCTAGTGATTCAAGTTCAAAGGCTAAGACTACTCAAACAACCAAGAAGGCTAAAACTGAAAAAGTAGCTAAGAAGATTGCTGGAGCAGATCTTAAGGATGGTACTTACAAACTTGAAGAAGACAACTACTTTAACGGCTACAAAGTTGTTATGTCAATGACTGTTAAGGGTGGAAAAGTAACTAAGACTTCATACGACAACGTAAACAAGGATGGTAAGTCTAAGGCAGACGACGCTGCATACGAAAAGCAAATGAAGAAGTATGCTAAGATCGGACCAAAGGAATACATTCCTAAGTTGAACAAGGAATTTGCTGATAATGGTAGCAATTCATCAGATGTTCAAGTAGTATCAGGTGCAACCAGTTCAACTTTGACTATGAGAAACTACATCAATCAATTAGTTCAAGCCGCACAAAAGGGTGATACTGCAACTATCCACATTAACAATAATAAGCCAATGAAGGATGGTACTTACAAGCTTGAACAAAAGAACTACTTCAATGGTTACCGTCAAGTTTACACTTTGGTAGTTAAGAAGGGTAAAGTAGCTGACTTGAAGTATGACCAAATCAACAAGGATGGTCAATCAAAGACCAAGGATGCTAAATACGAAAAGACTATGAAGAAAGTTAACGGCATTGGGCCAAAGGAATACATTCCTAAGTTAGCTAAGGAATTCATGGATGCTAAGGGTAACATGGAAAAGGTTCAAGTAGTATCAGGTGCTACCCACTCATCAAATGACTTCATTTCATACGTTGAACAATTGATTAATGCTGCACAAAAGGGCGACACTAAGACCATTGTTGTTGACAACATCGTAACTAAAGAATAGTTTTAATCTAATATAGAGAGTTAAATAGTAACAAAGTTGCGTGGGGTATTTGCCTCACGCAACTTTTATAAGGTGATAAAATGAAACGCAAACTTAGAATTTTACTAACTCTAGTTCTGCTGTCAACCTCATTGGTGGGATTAGTTGCTTGCACCACGCAAAGTAAAAAGGAAGAACAACCAAAAACTGCTTTGACAACTACACCAACAGAAGATATGCAATTTTTGATGGGAACGGTCTGCACTATCAAGATCTACAATAAGAAGAAAGATAGTGCCTTGAAGGATGGATTTGATCGAATCAAAGAACTAGCTGACAAGATCACTGTTAATCAAAAAGGCAGTGAAGTTGATAAAATCAATGCTCAAGCGGGTATAAAACCAGTAAAAGTATCAAAAGATGTGTTTGAACTTTGCCAAAAGGCTTACTATTACAGTCAAAATTCTGATGATTCATTTGATATGGCAATTGGACCGATTACAAGTTTATGGCGTATCGGGTTCCCAGATGCTAGAAAGCCAAGTAAAAAGGAAATTTCAACGCAATTGCCTCTGGTTGATTATCATCAAGTAGTTTTGAATGCTGATAAACAAACTGTTTACCTTAAGAAGAAAGGTATGAAGCTTGATTTAGGTGGTATTGCTAAGGGATTTATTACTGATCAAGTAAAGCAAGTATTGCAAAAAGATGGCGTTACAAGTGCAATTATTGACTTGGGTGGTAATGTCTATGTTTTAGGCGTTTCACCAACTAACCACAGTAATTGGACTGTAGGAATTCAAGATCCTAAACAGAGCCGGGGTACAGCTATTGGTTCTTTACCTGAAATGAATAAAACCATTGTTACCTCAGGAATTTATGAACGCTATTTGAAAGTTGGCAAGACAGTATATAGTCACTTGATGAATCCACGAACAGGTTATCCTTTCCAAAATAACTTAATGGGTGTGTCGATTATTACCAAAAATTCTGTCGATGGGGATGCTTTATCAACTGCAACCTTTGATAAAGGGCTTGAGAAAGGATTCCAATATATCGAACATAAAAAGGACACCGATGCAATCTTCATCACCAAGGATCGGAAAGTTTATATTACAAGTGGGATCAAAAACAAATTCAAGTTGTTTAAAGATAGTGGCTATAAACTTGCAGAATTAAAATAATTTTTGATAAATTGTTTACAGGTATATATTAATTTTATAAAAGCGCTTATAATAGTAATTAGGAAAATGAATTACAAAAGAGGTGCATGACAATGAAGAAATTTTTTATCGGATTAGGTGCTATTGTAACGGGCCTTGGTGCTGGTTATGCTGCAAGTAAAATGCTTCTCAAAAAGCAAGCAATGACAGATGATCTTGACGACAACGAAGATCGTGGCGTCTCACCAATCGAAAATATCGAAGAAGAGCGAGACGAAAGAACCAAAGTAACCGCTGATGCGATTAACCGGCCATACAAGCCTGTTCAATATTAATCTCTGATAAAGCAAGATACCCATTCTTAACGATGGGTATTTTTGTATCGTAAAATAATGCAATTATGAGAAAATCGCTTTTAACATGACTGAAATCGGATAGAAAACGAACGTTCGTCAAAAGCGGTATATATCAAATAAATACTTTTGTTACAACGTTTGAAAAACTTTTGTATATGTATTGTTGCTTTAACAATGCTTAAGAAATTTTAGCAGATTTTTAAAACAAAAAGCTTGATTCTTTAAATGAATGGCGTATAATGCAATATTATTTATAAGAAAGGACATGGTTATATGAAGCTATCTAAAATGACGGTCCTGACAATTATCTGTGGCTTCCTAACTTTTGATGGGTTAGCCATGTTGTTTTCAGGATTGGTAATGCAAATGACACAAACATCTAATTTCAATATTACCAATTATGCATTGGATGCTAATATGACAGCATCAGGAATGATTTTTGTCGGGATTATAATGATTTTTGCTTTTGGAGCACTTTTTATCAATGATTGGGCTAGACTCAAGAATGTGCATTCAAAATGCGTTAAGTTTAGATAAAATATCAAGAAGGTGTTGGTTGTATAGACCAACACTTTTTTGTGCCAATTTTTACCAAATATCTTGCTTAAAATTAAAGTAATGTGATAAAGTAAGTGAGTAATTAGTTAATTGATTTAATAGAAAGGAACTGCGTATGAGCAACGACAACTTAATCTTGTAAAAGTTTTATAGATCAGGAGAAAAAATTATGACTGATGAATTGGACTTTGCTCGGATTAAGTCGTTATTGGCAGATTTTGCCAAGACTAATAAAGCAAAAGAAACTATTATGAGGAGGCAGGTTACTAGCAATCTTGCCCACGTGGAACAATTATTGGCGGAAACCGACCAAGCTTTGAAAATTCTTGCAACTGGACAACATATGCCATTTGTTGATTCAGAAGCAATTGATCCTATTTTGCTCAAAGCTAAAAAAGGACTATTGTTGTCGGCAGATGAATTGGAAAAAGTCGCAGACTATTTGCGAGTAATGACCTTGCTGAAACGCTTTTTTGCTCGCTTAGCAAGTCAAGCTCCGTTGTTAAATTCTTATGTTCAAAGTTTGACTGAGCTTCCAGAATTGGAAGAAGCAATCTATGATGCAATTGAACATGGTATTGTAGCTGACCGTGCTGATCGTGATTTGGCACGATTAAGACGTCAACTTACCCAAGACCAAGCTCAGATTCGTGAGGGACTGAATCATTTTTTAACGAATAAAAAATATCAACCGATGGTTCAGGATCCATTAATTGTTGAGAAAAACGACGTCTTAACCATTCCTATGAAAGCCAATTATAAGAATCAGCTCAATGGTCAGATAGTTGCTAGTTCAGCTGGTGGTAAGACGGTTTATTGGCAGCCAGCGAAAATGGTCAATTTAAGTGCGGAAATCGCTACTGTTAAAATGCAGATTACTAATATCGAGTATGCGATCTTAGGTGCATTAACGGCGCAAGTTTTTGAGAATGTTCATGACATTAATGAGGATATTGCAGCAATCACAGCGATTGATGAGATTATGGCTCGAGCGAGATATTCTCAGAGCTTCGATGGTAAAAAGCCAATTCTAAATCATGAAAATGAATTAGAACTAAAAGCAGTGCGTCATCCACTATTAACGAAGCCAGTTCCGCTAAGCGTACGTCTGGATCAAAAACAGTCAGTTTTGATGATCACCGGTCCTAATGCTGGTGGAAAGACAGTGGCTTTAAAGACAGTTGGATTAATGATCTTGATGACGGAACTCGGTTTATTTTTACCAAGCGAAAAGCCATGTTTGATTCCAGTAATGGACCGAGTCTGGACCTTAATCGGCGACCATCAGAGTATTGATAATTCTCTTAGTACTTTCTCAGCAGAAATGAAGCAAATCGCCGCTATAACAGCTGGTGCGACAACAAGGAGCTTAATCTTACTGGATGAATTAGGAACAGGAACCGACCCTAATGAAGGTAGTGCCATTGCAATTGGCGTTTTGCAGGAATTATATCTACGTGGTTGTTTGATTGTAGCAACGACCCACTACTCCGCAATCAAAGATTTTGCCCTCCAGCATAACGGATTTGTAACGGCAGAAATGGACTTTGATCCTAATACTTTAAGTCCGACATATCGCTTGATTTTGAATCGGATCGGTGATAGCCGGGCGTTATGGATTGCTAAAAAGGTTGGCTTGTCAGATCGAGTTTTACGCTTGGCAGAAAATTATTTGGCACGGGATGAATTTCCTCTAGCTTTAAAGCAGGTAAAACTGGAAGCCAAGAGGGCACATCCGTCCCAACCTAAGAAAATTTTTCATAAAGGCGACGTGGTTTATATTAGTTCAATCAAAAAAGAGGGTATTTTCCATAGCTTGGAAGGACAACAAGCTAAAGTCTTTGTCGAAAAAAAGTTTGACTTATATCCGCTTAGACGGTTGCAGCTTCGTCGCTTGGCTAAAGAATTGTATCCTGAAGGATATAACCTTGATTTGTTATTTGTTGAAAACTGGAAAGATTACAAGTTTAACAAGGATTTAGCCCGTGGTTCGAAAAAAGCTTTTAAAGAATTGAGGCGAAAAGAACAGAATGGTAATTAGAGAGTATCGATTTGAAGATTTAAATGCCGTAGCCGCAATCATGGATCAAGGACGCAAGCAGGAATTAGCTAATGTGGGTCTTGAGCGTTATGCTGTTCCCTTTAAACAAGCACCATATTTTTCCTACTTTTTTGAAGCAAATGTTTTCGTAGCAGAGATTGATCAAAAAGTAGTTGGAGTTGTTTCCTTTACTACTGACAATTTAGGCTTCCTATATGTTTCAAAAGCTCTTCAGGGAAAGGGCATTGGTGGGAAGTTGTTAGATTTTGCCTTAGAAAAAATGAACCGTCCCGCTACGATCAATGTATTCACTAAGAATGTTACTGCCCAAAAACTCTATCAGTCTCGTGGCTTTAAATTGGTTGGAAGAATACGGGATGATTGGGATGGGACTCAATTTGAAGAAGACAAGTTAGAATTAGAATAGCAGTAGAAAAGTCTAGAAACGTTTGGTTGCTAGACTTTTTTCGTAAACAAAAATAGTAGGTATCAGTAGATGTTTTTCACGTATAATAAAATATACAAACTATCAAAGGAACAAAATTTATGAAATTACTTATTCTAACTGAAAAGAAATCCCAGATGGATGATTTTGTAACGGCTTTAGGCGGTAAAAGCGGAAACTTCCAGGGAAAATTTGATTATGTTTTGACTCATTCATATGGGCATATTTTGCAATTAAAAGAGCCACAAGAAATGGTAAGTGAAGATAAGAAAACTAGATATTCTTCATGGCGAAGCTTGAAATATTTCCCATGGGATGAAAATGATTTTTCCTGGGCTAAAAGAATTGTTCCAGGTAGAAGTAAAACTTTGAAGGAAATAAGGGATGCTGCCAAAGATTGTGACGGCATAATTATTGCGACAGATGATGATCCCTCTGGAGAAGGTGATTTGCTGGGGTGGGAAATTGTTAATGCGATTCATTGGAAAAAAGCAGTTTATCGAATTCGTTTTGAAGATCAAGCGCCCAAATCGATCATTGCAGCAATGAAGCGCATGGTTAATGTTACTAACCAGATGGAGCAGGGAGAGTATTTAGAGGCCTTGGCCAGACAACGCTTTGATCTACTATCAATGCAACTATCGCGAATTGCTATGATCTATGCCAAAAAAGCAGGTTATAAACCTAAGACAATGCGAATTGGGCGGTTAAAATCAGCGATTGTAGGTCTGATTTTTGATCGTAATACTGAGATTGAAAACTACGTAAAAAAACCTTATTTTGAAGTAAAATTTAAAGATCAAAACGGTAATCTGTTTAGTCGCAAATTTGATCCTGATAAAGATCAATTTAGGTACTCGGTTAGGCAACAAGCTAAAACAGACCTTGCGGATTATGTTGCTAGTTCAATTGTGATTGACGAGAAAAAATTGAAACAGCAAACACCACCGCCATTGGTAGATTTAGGGCAAATTGGCATTTTAGTTGGAGCTAAAGGATACAAAGACAAAGAAATTATCAAAACCTACCAGGATATGTATCAAGCACAGATTGTTTCTTATCCTAGAACGGAAGATACTCAGGTAACGCTTGAACAGTTTAATGAATTGTTGCCATTAGTAGATCAGATTGCAAATGTTATTGGTGTAGATTCAAAATTATTAACAAGACGCAAGCCACGTGCCAAATTTATAACTAGTCAGGCCGCTCACGGTGCTAATCGTCCAGGTGTGAAAGTGCCAAAATCGTTAGAACAACTGGAAAAGCGTTTTGGAAAAATCGGAGTTGAAATTTATCAAGTTGTTGCCAAAAGTTATTTAGCAATGTTGGCTGAAGACTACGTTTATGAGGCACAAAAAGCACATTTAGCTAAGTATCCTGATTTTAGGGCAAGTATTCAGCTTCCTAAAGCTATGAATTACAAGCTGATTTTTGATGATCGCGACTTGTCTGAAGAAGATGAAGCTACAGCTCACGAATTTAAGGACATGGCCCAACCTTTTGTCTATGAAGGAGCGAACCCGAAGCCAGGCAAACCAACTAAAAAATTTATTCTGAACTATTTGAAAAAACATAATATCGGTACTGGTGCAACTAGATTGCAGACGCTGGCAGAAATCAGTTCAGGTAAAGGTAGCCTAGCTGCTCTAATCCGTGGTGGATATGTCTTAAACTACGAAGGCCAAGTACAAGCTATTCTATCGAAGGGGAGCATGATTGCGTCTCCTAAAATTACTAAACGGTTGTTTGATGGGATGGATCGAGTCAAGAGAAAGGAATTGGATTATCAGCTAATACCGCAATCGATGCAAACGATTGTACGTCATGATATGCCAATTTTTGAAAATAATGCTACTTCGTTAGATAAAAATGCTACTTTGCAGAAACTAGCTAGCAAGCATCAAACAAAAACTATCAATAAAAAAGTTGTCGCTGGGGAAAAAGTAACCGGCGATTTTAATGGTGAGCAAATAAGCTTTAACCAAACTTGGGGTGGACATAAGTTTACTAAAAAAGAAGTAGCGGACTTGTTAGCTGGTAAAAAGATCAGAATTAGTTATTGTTCCAAAAAAGGGACAGATAAGATAGTGAGTGGTAAGCTGGCTAAACAAACCTATAAAGGCAGAAGTTTTTATGGCTTCAAACCAGAGTTTTAATTTTGACCAAATCCGAAACTATTTGGCAAAATATGAAGAGTTTTTAGCTAAAGTTTAAGATGAATTATTATAGTTGTAAAATAGGAGGTGTTAAAATGAATTACTTCAATTTACTTGATCTAGGGGCAAAGCTTCAAGTTTTATTTGTCCCAAACAAAATTTGGCGAGCTCCAAAAAGTAAGCATGGGAAGAAAAAATGGCAGCACAAATACTAATTACTACTAGCCTAGATATAATAATTTATTATTTAATAGGAAATTTTAAGCCGAGGAAAATAGATATTTTATTTTGCCTTGGTTTATTTGTATTTTCTTTTATATACGTATATTATGGGATCCCAGAAAGACTGTAAAATAGTTTGTGTAAGGATGGACGATTCCTTAAATTTTATTCCCTGAACATTAGAAAAAGGAGCTCCTTTCT
>NZ_CAKC01000053.1 GCF_000296855.1 Lactobacillus gigeriorum DSM 23908 = CRBIP 24.85
ATCCAGCCGCAGGTTCTCCTACGGCTACCTTGTTACGACTTCACCCCAGTCATCTGCCCTGCCTTAGACGGCTCCCTCCTTACGGTTAGGCCACCGGCTTTGGGCGTTGCAGACTCCCATGGTGTGACGGGCGGTGTGTACAAGGCCCGGGAACGTATTCACCGCGGCGTGCTGATCCGCGATTACTAGCGATTCCAGCTTCGTGCAGTCGAGTTGCAGACTGCAGTCCGAACTGAGAACAGCTTTCAGAGATTTGCTTGCCTTCGCAGGCTCGCTGCTCGTTGTACTGCCCATTGTAGCACGTGTGTAGCCCAGGTCATAAGGGGCATGATGACTTGACGTCGTCCCCACCTTCCTCCGGTTTGTCACCGGCAGTCTCATTAGAGTGCCCAACTTAATGCTGGCAACTAATGACAAGGGTTGCGCTCGTTGCGGGACTTAACCCAACATCTCACGACACGAGCTGACGACAGCCATGCACCACCTGTCTTAGCGTCCCCGAAGGGAACTCCCAATCTCTTGGGATTGCGCTAGATGTCAAGACCTGGTAAGGTTCTTCGCGTTGCTTCGAATTAAACCACATGCTCCACCGCTTGTGCGGGCCCCCGTCAATTCCTTTGAGTTTCAACCTTGCGGTCGTACTCCCCAGGCGGAGTGCTTAATGCGTTAGCTGCAGCACTGAGAGGCGGAAACCTCCCAACACTTAGCACTCATCGTTTACGGCATGGACTACCAGGGTATCTAATCCTGTTCGCTACCCATGCTTTCGAGCCTCAGCGTCAGTTACAGACCAGAGAGCCGCTTTCGCCACTGGTGTTCTTCCATATATCTACGCATTCCACCGCTACACATGGAGTTCCACTCTCCTCTTCTGCACTCAAGAAAGACAGTTTCCGATGCAGTTCCCCGGTTGAGCCGAGGGCTTTCACATCAGACTTATCTTTCCGCCTGCGCTCGCTTTACGCCCAATAAATCCGGACAACGCTTGCCACCTACGTATTACCGCGGCTGCTGGCACGTAGTTAGCCGTGACTTTCTGGTTGATTACCGTCAAATAAAGATCAGTTACTCTCTCTATCCTTCTTCACCAACAACAGAGCTTTACGATCCGAAAACCTTCTTCACTCACGCGGCGTTGCTCCATCAGACTTTCGTCCATTGTGGAAGATTCCCTACTGCTGCCTCCCGTAGGAGTTTGGGCCGTGTCTCAGTCCCAATGTGGCCGATCAGTCTCTCAACTCGGCTATGCATCATCGCCTTGGTAGGCCTTTACCCTACCAACTAGCTAATGCACCGCGGGTCCATCCTTTAGCGACAGCTTACGCCGCCTTTCAAGCTGCTGCCATGCAGCTGCAGCTGTTATCCGGTATTAGCACCTGTTTCCAAGTGGTATCCCAGACTTAAGGGCAGGTTACCCACGTGTTACTCACCCATCCGCCGCTAGCCTGTATCTGCGTCCGCTCCGAAGAGCTTCTACAGGCAGGCTC
>NZ_CAKC01000052.1 GCF_000296855.1 Lactobacillus gigeriorum DSM 23908 = CRBIP 24.85
ACGAGATAGAATTGAGGCGGTGAGAATTATGGATATAGCAGAGAAAGCAAAAATAAGAGAAGAATACTATAAGAAGAGGTGCCGCGAAGAAGGTCTCAAAGAAGGTAGAGCTGTAGGTTTACAAGAGGGCTTACAAGAAGGCTTGAAGAAAGGCAAAAAGGAAGGCGAAGAGATCGGTCGCCAAAAAGAACGAGAAAGATATCTTATTAATGTAATCCAGAATTTAAAGGCTAAGGAAATTGATTTTGAAACTGCTAAAGACAACATACTAATTATTTTTGGCCAAGACTTTGAAGAAAAACAGATTATGGCTGAATTGAAGCTGATATATGGCAAACATGCATCAAAGCGGTGAGAATTATGGATATAGCAGAAAAAGCAAAAATAAGGGAAGAATACTATAAGAAAAGGTACCGCGAAGAGGGTCTCAAAGAAGGCTTGAAGAAAGGCAAAAAGGAAGGCGAACAGATTGGTCGTCAAAAGATGATGATAAAGGCAATCCATAATTTGCAGGTGAATGGGATTGACTATGAAGGAGCTAAAAAGATGATACTTATGACTTTTGGCCAAGACTTCGAAGAAAAGCAGATTATGGCTGAGTTGAATCGAGAATATGGCAGATAAACAAAAAAGACGATATCATGCATCGTCTTTTTGCTATCTATTGAGCTGCTTGGCGGAATAGCCTAAAAGTATATGTGTAATATTTGCCAACCTTAACCTGATACTTATGAGTGTTGATAATTTTCAAACTCTTACTTGGTCTAAAAGTTAAAGCAGCAGAATAGCCGAAGCCATAATAAAGCTTGCCATAATTGCGAACACTAGTCGCAACAGTCTTACGATGACTGGTTAAATCAGTAATATAAATTTTCGGCGTGGTAGTAATGGTTTGGCCCACTAAGTAAATCGACCATGGAGTAGTTGAATCTAATAGTTCATACGGGAAGAGTCCTTTTGCGGGATAAGGTACTGCCTTAGCAGCTGGTTTACGTAAAATATCGTCAGCAAAAACGCCATTTTGTACCGAATAGAGGCGTCCATTATTTTGCCCATAGCTTGCGCCGATTCCCATGTGCGTAGCGCGTGCTGACAGCAACAATGCCCTGTGACCGGTATCACCACTACCTGCGAGGTTGTTGCGATCTTGCAATAGATCAGTCACAATCTCCCCAGCGGTAGCACCAGTTGTTGAGTCAAGAAAATTAATATTGCCTAAAGTTGCGTTTTCAGCCTTGCTCCACTCGTTTCGTGGAAAATATTTAGGCCGGCGATAGCTAATCAATCCATGAGCAGCAAGCGTAGGCTCTGCATTGACTGATGCAAGTGCGACTGCACCCAATTGGGCATTGACATTGTCGATTTCAAAATTATGTTCTCTTGGCAGAGCAAATAGAGAGCGGTAGTAGTTGACATAAGCCATTGAGGTCGTAGTGTAGGCATCGCGTAAGCGCCCTGGATTAAAAGTCTTACCAAAGTGTGGACTATCGTAATAGATATTGGTTTGATCGTAAATTGTGCTACGGTCAAGTTGCCGATAGGCGTCTTTGAATTGTTCAACCTGTTTGGCTTCTTTGGCACTATATTTAGCAGCTTGGACTTCAGAACTTCCCATAAAGGCGAAGCTGACAGTGATAAGCGCCAGTAGCCAGTGGAGTTTTTTCATAATCTGCCTTTCTATTATTTAAGTAAAAATGGTTCGAATCGTGCCTGATCGGCTGGGGCCAAGTTAGCGGTCACGTAAATACCGTCAGCCTGGTAGTCTTCAGCCTTGACATGAGCATGTTCATGCAAGTAGGCCAGGTCTTTACCATCATCAAGTGGTAGTTTAAGTGAAAATTCACCGTAGTTGTTGAAAACTTGCTTACTGATGAGGTCGGCAAGCATTTTAATTGAAGCTTCGTCAGTGGCTGAATAGAGGATGTCCTTGCCTTCAATTTGAGGATAAGCCCGTTCGGTCAAGTCAGCCTTGTTGTAGGCAGTAATCATTGGAATATTGCCAGCTCCAATTTCTTCCAATACTTGTTGCGTAGTGCGAATCATTTGCAACATATTTGGATCGCTACTATCAACTACATTGACCAATAAGTCAGCATCTTTTGCTTCTTGCAAAGTTGCCTTGAAGGATTCAACCAAGTTATGTGGCAATTTAGAAATAAAACCAACCGTATCCGATAGAATAAAGTTGAACTTATGGTCGACTTCGATGCGACGAACGCTTGTATCAAGGGTTGCGAATAACATGTTTTTAACAAAAACTTGCTTGTCTTCGTTGCCATCTGAAAAAGCATCGAGCAAGCCGTTCATAGTTGTCGACTTACCAGCGTTGGTGTAGCCAACTAAGGCAACTTTCGGTAAGGCACTTTGATTACGCCGATTAGCCTTGATTTCTTCTTGGTTGGCAACGGCCTTAAGTTCTTTCTTAATTGCGGAGATCTGTTTGCCGATCGTCCGGCGATTCATTTCTAGTTTGGATTCACCGGCACCACGGTTGGCAAAACCACCGCTGCTTGAGCCACCATTACCACGCTGCTGGTCCAGAGTATTTTCTGAGGGATGCAAGCGTGGCAATTCGTATTGTAAGCGTGCTAGTTGAACCTGCAATTTAGCCTGCTTAGTGCGAGCACGACTGGCAAAAATTTCTAAAATCAATTCTGTCCGGTCGATGACGCGCAGTTTAGTAAGTTTCTCTAGATTACGAATTTGGACTGGAGTAAGTTCATCATTAAGGACTAGTACCTTAGCTTTAAGGCCACGAGCCATGTTTTTGATTTCGTTGATTTTTCCTAAACCAAAATAAGTTCCGGCAACCAGCGTTTCCGCATTTTGCCTAGCTTGGCCGACAACTTCCATTTGATTAGCTGCGGTTAGGTTGGCTAATTCACTCATGTAATAATCGAAGTTGGGATCGTTTAAGTTAACGCCTGCAATGAAGGCTTTGATTTTTTTCGGTTTGTTGTCGTACATAGCAACACTTCCTTTCTTATATATAATTGTATTACAATGTCACGTTTAGATAAAAAGTTAAGTAGTAAGTGTCAATATTTTTGCGGTAACCCATAAACCATTAGTCTAATCTTGCTTTCTTAAATATTTATATGATTTAAACT
>NZ_CAKC01000051.1 GCF_000296855.1 Lactobacillus gigeriorum DSM 23908 = CRBIP 24.85
TATTAAGCGCGAAAGAAAAATAATTTGTTTTTTCCTAAATCTATTCAAAGAAATCATGGCCTTGGCCTTAGCTAAAGTCGATGATGATATGATCTCAGAGATGAAATCTCAAGGATATCAAATTGAGAAAAAGAATGAACGCTCAATCAATATGGCTTTTGGCGAAGTGAGATATACCAGAAGAAGATACGTCTGCCCAGGCAGGAAGCCTCGATATCCATTGGATGAATTGTTGGGCTTTGATAAGTACAAGCGCTACAGCCTTCTGGCAGTTAGAAACATCTTGGAAGTAAGCAGCGTTGCCACTTACCGCAATACTGCCTTAGCAGTCAATTGCTTGGCTGGCTTCAACATCAGTCATATGCAAGTTGGCAACTTAATCCATATGGCAGGAGAAAACATTAAGGCAGGCCAAGAATCAGATTCAAGATACGATGCCGTAGACGCTAAGAAAAAAGTGCCGGTTCTGTACCTTGAAGGCGATGGCGTAGTGATCAAAGGCACCAAGGGCCGCTTGGAGTTTCACCGCTATCAGGTCTGTGAAGGAATCGCTAATGTAAGCAGGACGCGCAGAAAACGAATCAACGCCCGGGAGTTTGTTTCTTTAAGCCGTCTAGATGCCTTGAATGAAGCCAAGGAATATCTAGCCCATACTTATGACCTATCGGACACATTGATTATCAGTAATGCGGATGGCGGCGCTGGCTATGCCAAGAAAGACTTTGATGAGATTATCGGCTTATGCAAGAAACATGAGTACTTCTTAGATGTCTATCATTTAAATCGCAAGATCAAAGAGCGGCTGTATTTTGCACCTGAGTTGCAGGGCAAGCTTATTTCCGCTTTAGAATATCAGTATGACTATCGCAAGGTTGAGCTGGTATTGACTACCGCAGAGAGCATGCTGGTTGATGAGCTGGATACTGCTCTTAATCATGAAAACTTAAGGCGCTTAGGGAAATATATCGATCGTCACTGGGAGGATATAAAGCCTTTTAAGAAGCGAAAGCTAACAGTGATTAAGGCAATTGGCTGCTGTGAAAGCAATCATCGCAAGTATACCTACCGGGTCAAAGGTCAAGGCAAGTATTGGTCGAAGAAGGGTGCAGAAGGCATGCTTAGGATTCTAAGCTGTATGAAGAATCAAGATCTTGAATACTGGCTAAGCAGTGAATTTAGGGGTTCGAGTCTCGATATATTGACTGAAAAAGAATTGCAGGCGGCTGCACGAGACAGCTTGAAGAAGCGACATGAAGCTCACTTGGGAATACAACACGGTGCAATCGCAACGCAAGCAGCTGGGGGTAGATATCTGAGTGATTTAGGCAGAAGTTTAAATCATATAAATATTTAAGAAAGCAAGATTAGACTAATGGTTTATGGGTTACCGCAAAAATATTGACACTTAC
>NZ_CAKC01000050.1 GCF_000296855.1 Lactobacillus gigeriorum DSM 23908 = CRBIP 24.85
AATTACATACCTCCTTTAAAATCTTCAATTACTTTCTTAGCTTCAGCAATTGTATAAGTTTTGTTATCTTCTAACGCAGCATTAATGATTGCTGTGTTATTTGTACCAGGGAATAAACCAGCTTGCTTAATTTGAGCCTTAGTGTACTCAACTTCAGCGCTATTCCCTGCTGTTTTCTTTTGTTCTTGCATTTAAATCTAAACTCCTTTGTTTTGGTGAAAGATCTGGCTTGTACATCCGCAAAACAAGATCAAAATCACACGTCAACGTATGTTCATTAGTATCTACACTGAATTCACGATTTCTTAGCAAAGTCAGGCAATACCGTTAGATTATCCATTAGCAGTGCTTCCATTTCATCTAATGATTCATTAGCATTTTTTTCTGGTGGAAAATAAACAACTTGAAATGGCATTTTTCTAACTTCATAATCAAAAAGTTCTGGCTTTAGAGTTGTATTTCCTGCTCTGCCTATAAAAAAACACGGTTCATCAAACCCATTAGGTTGATTCTCCGTGTAAATTGTTGTGTTCGGTGAGATACGAGCTAACTCATCCGCTATTCTTTCAATTATTGTCATGATAATAAATCCCTAAAAGCCCATAAGCCAGGTGTTATCAGATCAGGCAGTTGAGAGCTTATCGCATTCAAGAAATTCTTCATAAAGAATTGACCTGGTACCCAGTTCTTGCCGCCACGAGTTCTGTGGCCGCGTTCAACATAGGAAGCATACTCGGTAGGATTGCTGACTTTAACAACCCAGCCACCGCCACTTACAGAAGGACCTTCAGCAGTCCAATTTTTACGCAAATCGCCAGTGTCAACAGGAGTATTACTCTTAAGCGTTCTGATGGCTTGTACACCAATACGCTTAGTGCTTTGACCGATCTCTTTTTTTAGTTGGCCACTGTCTATCCTTCCTTTAACACGACTAGCCCAAGCTTGAAATTCTGCATCGTCAACAGTTCCCAAACTCATGCTTTTTCATCCCTTACCATTGCAATCTCTTGATGTGAGTAATAGCCAGAATATCCCTTACTGGAACGTTTGTATTTAGTAGTATTACCGTTTTGATCAGTAATATAAATAACCGCCCCAGCAGGAATATCAATGCCATTACGGATTAGTAACTTAGCGTTTGCTTCATCAGTGCCAAAAATAGTTTGAGTACCTGCAGATTGTCCTTTAAGAATAACTTTACAAGGTTCATTTTCTACTATTGTGGTTTCAACACTATTAGTAATATGATTCTTAGTTACTTTTTTAGTACCAATGATTTTTGCTTTATCCGTCCATAACAAAGAGACTGCCTTTTTTAAGCCTTCAAATTTACTCATTCTGGTAGTCTCCTGAAGTTATTTAAGATATTAGTGTAATTATCCGTAATAGGATTTAAACCTTGTAGAGCTAAATAAATATCACTCATAGGCTTAAATGTAACACTGGTATCACCTTCATTTAGTGATTGAATGTTAGTAGCACTCTCGCCATCAAGAAATCCATTTACCTTAATTGCTTGAACTGTCATGTTAACCACTACAGTAGATAATTCATTAGGTAGTTCATCAATTGGAATATTACAGTAATTAGCAATGTCATTCATGATTTTATCAACTGTAAAATCAATAATCTTATCATAATCAGGATTTTCATTATTGTTAGGGATTAACAATTTAACTTGATTAACAATGTGTTCTTTATCCATCCAATCACCACCTTATGCTACTTTACTAAAGCTAACAAGTCGTTCTTAGTAGTCTTACCAGAGAAGTCAATCTTATGAGCAGTTAGATAGGCTTTGATTTCTTCAATAGTACTAGCTTCAGTTGGCTTTACATTAGCAGGATCTGCTTTCTTAACAAGCTTTGATGAATCTGATAAATCCTTAACACCAGTAGCATCACCAACAACAACTTCATAACCCTTAGTCTTGGTACTTAATAAGAGAACATCATCATATGATTGTTCGTAGTACAAGTAGTTACCTGAAGTTGAAGCAGATGGTTGATCAAATCCAACAAAAGAGTATTTTTCAGGTGCAATTTGAACACCATTGCTAATTAAGAACATTTCAATTTGCTTAGCATCAGATTTCATCTTTGAGCCAACAGTGAAATCAAAAGTGGTTTGCATTAAATCAGACGGAACAACATTAATGGTTACTTCATCCAATGAGTGGACTGTACGAGTAATAGCTGAAGGATCAGAAATAACTACAGTACGGTTCATAGCATCTGCACGCTTCAAGATTGAATTCATCTTAGGAGTTACGTACAAGACTAAGTGTAAAATAATTTGCGGTAAGGTAAAGAACAAATGAAAAAGGAGTCAAATCCCCCTAGGGACTTGACTCCAAAA
>NZ_CAKC01000049.1 GCF_000296855.1 Lactobacillus gigeriorum DSM 23908 = CRBIP 24.85
CCCAACTAAAATTAAAGCCATTGATAACATTAACATTCCAACAGCGGCAATCATTGCCATAGGTGCAATCATTACCATGGCTATTGCTAACATCATCATGCCCACTGCGGCAATCAATGTCATTGGTGCAATCATTACCATAGCTACAGCCATGATCATTAAACCTGCACCAGCAACTAAAGACATGGCGGCAATTAAAGTTAATGCAACACCGAATAGCAATGCACCTACAGCGGCTATCATCAATCCAGCGGCTAAAACTATTAATCCAGCACCTAATACAACTACTCCAACTGCAGAAACTAAAGCACCAACACCGAATACGGCAACTGCCCCAGCTAATGCAAGCAATCCCACTGCGGCACTAAGTCCATATTGAGAAATAATAGGCAATTGAGTTGCTAACATTGTAATTCCAGCAGAAGCCACAAAAATAGCGGCACCAATAATTAAAAGAGCTGCGGCAAACATCAAGAATCCCACTGAAGCTCCAATCATTGCAGGACCCAATAATCTAACTACAACAGCTAATACAGCAATAGCGGCTACCATCCCAAAAAAAGTAGCAATTGCGGCACCGCCACCGCTAGCTAATTGAGTTGCTGCATCAGCTAGTAATTTGAAACCTAAAGCAGCTAAAGTAACTGCACCGCCCACCATAAGAATAGCGACGCCCAACTTCATATATGCACCAGTATTTTGCATAATCTTGCCCGGCTGTCCAGTATCCGGCATTTGCGGTGTTTTTGGAGGTTCCATTCCCGGCATTTTAAGTTTATTTTTGCCCTTAAAAATGTCATACATATTCTTAAGGCTGTCAATTGTTCCATCAATCTTTTTACCTATCTTAAAACCTACAACGGCCAACGCTACGGCACCTAATGCTTTAGCAATACCATTTAAGGTTCCAGGATCAAGTTTAGCTAGAACTTCAAAAAGTGCGACAATTCCGGTAACAACAATACCTTTTGTACTTGCCTTTAGAATCCCAAAAGCAGTTGCTAAAACTGTTAACGACTTCGGATCTAATTCACCAATCACATCAGCAATGGCACTGATCGATTTAGCAACACCTTCAATACCAGCACCCGAAAAATTTCCAAGTTTTTCAAAAAGGCTAGAACCACCTTTTGTCTTTGAAAGTGACCCCGTTAATTTAGTGGCGGCATCAGCTATATGATTAAACATATCACCTATCGCTTTACCTGCTCCAGATTCACCAAAGCCTTTAAAGAATTGACTAAAGCTTTTACCAATGTTTGACAAAATAGGCTTTATTTTATTAATTCCAGCGGTGATATTTTTAGCTAAGCTCTTACCATCAATCTTGCCTATTTTATCTGCAAGACCAGAAACCGCCTTAATACCTACTTTGTTGACCGCTTCAAATGCATCCCCAAGTGAATTGGTTATAGTTTCCTTTAACCCATCCATAGCTTGACCAATCGTTTTATATTGAGTGGCCATCTTGGAAAAGTTAGCATTTGTACCAGTTTTTGCAATAGCGCTTAAGAATTCATCTGTTTTCACTTTGCCGTCTTGAACATTTTTAACTAATTCTCTAGTACTCATATTCATTGTTTTAGCAACTGCAGAAATACCGCCTGGAGTTTGTTCCAGCATTAATTTGAAGTCTTGCCATTGTACCAGTGGCTTTGCAGCCATTTGAGTAGCTTGTTGAGACAGAGTTTTCATCGCTTGCTGCGGGTTATCGGCTGCAGCGGCTAAGCCACCAAAACCTTTAACTAGCTTCCCAGTATTTTTGATACCAACTGCAGTAAGTTGTGAGTAAGTACTACTCATATCACTGGCACTATAAATCGTTTGCTGTGCGAACTTTTGCATATCAGCCTTAGCACTATTAATTTGACTACCTGAAGCCCCGAGTTGATGCATGTTACCTTCGAACGTTTTCCAAGTGGCATTGGATTCACTCATATCAGAAATCAAAGACCTGATTCCATTTCCTGCAAGCCCCATTCCTTTATTAATCAAGCCACCCATTACCACACCACCAGTCATAGATTTAAAAAATCCATTTGATGATTTAGTAGCTCCGTTAAAAGAATTACCACTTAATGCGCCTTTTAGTTTATTGAATCCACTCTGTCCTTTAGACAATCCTGCTGAAAGTTTATCTAATGCACCACTAAAAGCATCATTAATTCTTATTGCTGCACTAATTTCGGCCATTGATTACCTCCTTTCTTTCTGTTTTTTTGACAAAAGAAAAAGGCACGCAAAAGTATACCCTCATATAGATAAATTAGATATGTTTCCTACGTGCCTTTCTTTCTGCCTCTTTTTGTTGTCTCTTTTCGTCTCTAGTTCTGATCTGAATAGATGCAATTACTATAGATTTCTCACGAATACTCAAATCAGCCCATTGTTTTGGTGTCCAGTGGTATTCCTGCAATACATAGTGATATATTGCAAAGTCACCTACTGAATCATCAATTAGTTTTTTGCTGTTTCAATCAAGTCATCAGGATTATCAGCATCTTCATTCATACCTGAAGCATCCATAACAGCATCAGATAACTTACTGTATTCACCTACATAAAGCATTTTCTTTAAAAGCTTTGCGGGGTCACCTAAACAGCCCCATGACTTTTGTAGTTCTTCATTTTGCAAATCTGGGGAAACCACACTTGCAGTTAAAGTTAATTCTGCTACTTTATTCTGATCAGTTTCTGATTCATATTGATGAGTTCTTCTATTAAGAACTCTTCTAGTAGCTTGCTTACGAATTTCAGAAATTTCTTCCGCATCAAGTCCTCTAATCTTAAAAGGAGATTTGAACCGCTTGAGTTTAACTTCTTCTTCTCTATTAGGACTGCCTACATTTTCCATCAAGAAATCTTTAATATTTGTTTCAGCCATTGTTTAACTCCTACTTAATACCATCAAATTCTTCAACTAATTCAAAGCCTTCAAATGTAAAGTCCGTTTCATAGTCCATAACACCATCATCAGCTTCAAAATCAACAACTGGAATATCATCCAAGTTAACATTCTTAAGAAGAACAGTTTGAGTACCAGTTTTTGAAGTTGGATCATGAATGGTTAAAGTTAATTCAAAGTAAAGATCCCCACCTTGTTGAGTATAAGGAACACCATATTTAAGCCAATTAGAGTTAATGATGTAGCCACCCAAAGTACCAGTACCTTCAACACTCGTGGTCTTTTTCATCTTCCAGTGGTTACCTAAAACTTGAACATCTTCCTTGTTCTTTTCCATCTTAATGGTTAATTTATTACATTCAATCATGTTAATAATTCGACCATTAATGTTAAGGAACACCTTCGCATCCTTAGTAGAGATGGTATCTCTACCACTTAATAAGTGATCTAAATCCGCCATCTAGTTTCCTCCTATCTTACAATCAAGTTGACATAAAGCTTTTCCATTGCGTCAACTGGTGTTACATACAATTCCATCAATACAGCGTCTTTTTCGTCACCTTGAGAAAGAGTTAAATCGGAGTTTTCAAAATCACGAATCATGTTTTGGTTTTGTAAGCCCGTTAAGTAACCAATTCTGTTAGCCTTAAAGACGTTTCTACCAGCTTCATTGTTTGAAACCTTACCTAAGAAACTAGTTTCAAATGTTTGAGTAGTATTAGTACAGATTTCATCAAGTGTTCTAATAATACGGTTCTTGCTAAAGTCCTTAGGCTTAATGCTGGTGAATTTGGTAAGCGAGTTAATATCTTGTTCAATAACTACACGTTCACCACTACGAGTTGTAAAGACAATTTGACCTGCATTTAAGGCTTCAATAGTCTTATCATTATTCAACTTAGGTCTAGCTTCTGCAGCATCATCAAGTTGGGTATAAGTTAATGCTTGATCTGGTGTAGCACTAGCACTCATACCAGCAAATCTAGCAGTAGCAATGTTAGGAGTAATTACAGTGCCATCATTAAGTACATAACCATTCAAAACAGTTGATACACCTTCATAGTTGTAAACCACACCGCTTGTATTAGGAACAACGGCACGAACCTTTATACCAACGTTTTCACGTAAAAGCTTAATTTCTTCAACTAAAAGTTTATGAATGTTGCTTGATTCATCCCAACCTGCAGTAGTTGCTACAGCATAGAATTCATTTTCCAAGTAATCATTCATATCATCTACTACCTTGTTAGTACCATTTGAGCCCCCAGCTAGAGAAACATTAGCGGCATTTTGAGTTAAACCGTTAAAGATAGCAGTATAAAGTGGATATTCTCCCTTGCCATTTAATTCCTTAGTAACATCTACCGGATTAGTACCAAAAGTAATATCTACATAGTCATTATGTACTTCTAATTGATCTTCCTTAGTTAATTCAGCTGCGGCAATTGCATCAGCCTTTGGTAAAGGTAAAGTAATTTTTACTTGATCAACTTGCTTAGTACCAAAAATAGTAGTTACGGTTACATCTTGAGTGTTAGCACCATCAACTAAAGGAGCAGGAACAAAGCTAACACTAATGTTGTTACCTTGTTCACCTTCATACTTAGCATTAATAGTGTAAACACCTTCTTTAGTAGAAGTTGACTTAGCACCGCCATCAAAATCATTTAAAAGTAATACTGTTTCAGCATCCTTCAAAGCTTCATAAACTGGAGCCAATACCTTGTCAGTATTCTTATGGCCAGTTAGCACAGTGAAATCACTAGTAGCAGTTAATTCAATGATGCCCTTCTTGCCCCAACCTAAAGGCTTGTTTTGGAACATCAATAAACGGCCCAAAGGTGTGGTTAATACTGGCTTGCCATCGCCTTTAACATTGATGTAGACACCAGGTCTTACTTTGTTTTGAATTCTCCAAGTTCCACCTGCCAT
>NZ_CAKC01000048.1 GCF_000296855.1 Lactobacillus gigeriorum DSM 23908 = CRBIP 24.85
AATATACATAAAAAAATAGCGGAGAAAAATCTCCGCTAATAATTAACAAATTTTAGGACATTATCCTAAGTTATTGACAGGCTAATTAGCAAAATTTCTTTTATTTGGTCCACCAACAACGATTTCCTTAGCCAAAAACCTTACTCTCTGCATAATTCTTGCAGCTTTAACTGGATCGCTAGCATTTTTAGTTTCAGCAAAATGTTGCTCTAATTGATCCATTGCAAAATTTGAAGAAAAGAACGTAGTTAAGTTGTTATCCATTCTACCTTGTAGAACTACTCCTAAAACATCATCCCTAGACCATTGACTCAATGTTTCAGCACCAATATCGTCTAAAATCAAGATATCACATTTAGCCAAACGATCAAGTTCTGCACCTAATGTATTGTCATTGATATGTTGACCTAAACTAGCAACAAAAGTAGGTACATGCAAAAAAATGACCTTGGCACCGTGATTAGCTAAATAATTTGCTACTGCTGCTAGCATAAAAGTCTTGCCTACACCAAAATCACCCGATAGATATAAACCTTTTTGATGATTCTGTGTATAATTTTTCAGAAAATTTCCAATCTCAAGTAAAGCTTGTTGTCGATCCTGACTTTTTTCAAGATCTGCTAACTTGACTTGGCGCAAGCGCTCAGGTAAATCAAGCAACCGTAAATTTCGTCTACTTGCTAGTTGCTGATCAGAAAGTATTTTTTCTTCAGTTGGACGATAGCGGACATCAATAACCTTACCATTAATAAATAATTCAGGACGATAACCAACCATCACCTTATCCGGTTCTGTCAATTGGACATAATATTCATACAAATTAGACAGACTATTATCAATCATCGCTTGCGACAGTTCGGTTTTATGCGTATCAATAAAAGCGTGAATTTGTGGATTTTTTAGCATTGTTGTTTTGAGCTGTTCAAAATCTCCTAATTTCCGTTTCTTCACGATTTTATTAATCACTTCACCAATTGATTGCATCCCCATTCACCTACTTTCCTTGAGAATTATTTTGATCATCCAAATCATTGAACAATGCATTTAAGCTATTAAGATCAACATTGGGATCAACCCTTGGCTGATTTTTAGACCAATCAGTTGCATTTTCTTTTCTTCGCCCATGCGAACGAGTGTAATTTGGCCGACTTGGACGCTTGGAACGACTTTCTACATATGCCAAAGCTTGTTCAGGTGTGGCAATATTATTCTGTAACCAATCGTTTGCGATCTTTTCAGCTAAGCTGGCAGTTAACACCGTATCATATTCTAAACATACATAAGCTAACACATTGATTAGATCTACTGGCAACCCCCGATTTACTAAATTATTTAGAACTCGATTTTCACTTGCCGTAGTAAACCCACCTTTACGCGTTTTTAAATAATAGAGGAATTCAGCTGGCGTTTTTCTTTTGGCTTCAAGTAAAATTGCTTGGTGCTGATCTGATAACTTCACTGTTACTGGTTGCTTACGATTTTGAGCCAGTTTTTGTTTAACTTCTTTGCGCTTTTGTACACTCCGATAATTTTCCGCAATTACACGACTTATTTCCCGCAAATTAAGTTCGCTCGAACCATGGAAGGTTGGCAGTGCCTCATCGATAAATTCTTGTTCATTTAAGCCATAAATTTGCATCAAACTAATAATTTCAGCTTTTTTATGATCAACTTCAGAAGGAGAAATTTGATATGCACGCAAACGATCACGCATAAAATCCCAATCGATATTAGTCTTTTCATTTATTTGAGCAGGGCCAACATCAGCAACTTGATTAGCAGCAGCTGCTGCTTGAACTTCAGCAGACGGAGTAATTGCTTCTGCATCCGGCAATCGAAAGACATCGAAAAAGGAAGCCGAAATATCTTGCCCTGTTTGAATCATTTTCTTATGCATTTTAGCCTTTGAAGCAAAAAAATTGCTCAATTCTGCAAAAGCGCTCTGTCCCACTTTTTCACGTAATAAACTGGTTAACAATGACGTAGCAAAGAACTCTTTCGCCGTTGGAACTTTTAGTAGCTCAAAAACAATGATTTTACTTACTTCATTTTCAATCAAGCTAGTCTTTACCAATCCCACAGCCTCTAATTTATGCAATGAATTAAAAATTGCTTTCAAGCTACAATCCATTTGTTCTTGCAAGAAATAAAGGCCTCGACTGTCAGATAGGATCATTTGGGGATTGTAATTGTAAATCAAAGTCTGATACAAACTAACACCAACGGCACCAATTAATGGCTGATATAGTCGTGTTAAAATTTGAAGACTATCTGGATAGATCTTTATGCCATTAGCTACGAAAAATTTCTGCTTGGGATCAGCTGTCTCAAACATTAATTATTGCCCTTCTCTCGTTTTGCCATCATATCTTCCATAGTCTTCATAAAGCTAGACATATCTTTAAACTCACGATAAATTGAGGCAAATCTAATGTAGGCCACATCATCAACATCGGCTAAATGATGCATAACAAATTCACCAATCTTCTTTGATGAAATTTCACTAACGCCCTGCTTTCTGACATCATTTTCGACCTGATCGACTAACTGTTCAAACTGAGCACTTGAAATTGGACGCTTTTGGCCAGCTGCCATTACCCCATGAAGAATCTTTTCACGACTAAATGGCTCTCTCGTACCATCATTTTTAATTACCAACAATGGTGCTTTCTCTACTCTTTCAAATGTTGTAAAACGATAGCCACAATTTTCACATTCTCTTCTACGTCTAATTGCACGGTTTTCATCGCTAGGACGCGAGTCAATAACCCTAGACGAATTTTCATGACAGTTAGGACATTCCATAATTTAACCCTCTACTTTTATCTTATTTAAAACTTTAGTTAGTTTTTCCTCTAGTTCTTTTATTGTACCAGTATTTTCTATAACATAGGTAGCCCTTGCCTCTTTATCTCTTAATGGCATTTGGCTTGCTATTCTTGCTTTTGCCTCTTCTATTGAATAATGGTTTCGTTCAATCAGACGTTCCAATTGTAATTGTGGGGGTAAAGAAATCACCAAAGTTTGATCACAATCTAGATCACCGTTGGTTTCAAATAAAACTGGTACATCTAGAACAATCAAATCGACACCTTTTCGCTTAGCTACTGCAATCTGCTGAATTATTTCTTCATGAATCAACGGATGTGTAATATTGTTTAATACTTTTAATTCATTAGCATTTTGAAAAACAAATTGACCTAGTTTGCGTCGATTAATTGATTGATCCTCATTTAAAAATTTCGGTCCAAAATGAGCACGAATTTTTTCCCACGCTGGTTTACCAATATCAATGATATCATGCGAAATTTGATCGGCATCAATAACAGGAATTCCTTTTCTTCTAAAATACTGATCAGCCGTACTTTTACCGGTAGCAATTCCGCCTGTTAATCCCAAAACTATTGTCATTGCTATAACCTCTGACATCTAGGACAAAATGTTGTCCCTCTTCCATTGACTTTAATTTTTTCCAATGTCGTTCCACAGCGTTGACATGGCTCCCCAGCATGCCCATATACCTGAAGCAATTCTTGGTAATGACCAGAATCACCGTTAGCATCAAGGTAGGTATGAACCGTAGTCCCTTTTTTAGCAATTGCAAGAGTAATAGTTTGATTGATATTATCATGCAACATTTTAACTCTGGCCTTACTTAGCTTATTAGCTGGCGTTAAAGGATGAATTTTGCTTTGCCATAACGTTTCATCAACATAAATATTACCTAAGCCAGCAACAACTGTCTGATCAAGTAAAGTGCTCTTAATATTTTTATGTTTACGCTGCAGTGCTTGATAAAACTTAGCTACACTGAAATCAACGGAATTAGGCTCAGATCCCAATTTTGCAATTCCTGTCGTCGTTTTTTCTGTGCCCGTCTCAACTAATTCCATTCGTCCGAACTTTCGCACATCGTTATAGCGCAAAGCTGTTCCATCAGTAAAAGTAAACTGGACATGATCATGCTTGTCTTTGGGCATTTCTGGAGTTGTTAAACGATATTTTCCTTCCATTCTCAGATGTGAAACGATTGTTTGCTCTTTACTCAATCTTATTAGCAAAAATTTTGCATAACGATCAACTGCAACAATCTTTTGTCCGATTAAGTTAGTTTGAAAAGCTTTAGGATCAGAAGCAATTATCTTAGGGTACCACAGCTTCACTTTTTCAATTGTCTTACCAACAATCAACGGAGTTAACGTTCTTCTAACCGTTTCAACTTCTGGCATTTCTGGCATTCAATCACCTACTTTGCATCATACCAATTATGTCCCCAACCAGAATCAGCAATTAACGGAACATCTAACGTAATAGCATCTTGCATTACTTCGGGCACGATTCTCTTCATAATTTCTAATTCATCCTTAGGAACATCAAAAATCAGTTCGTCATGAACTTGAAGGATCATTTTTGATTTTAATTTTAGTTCAACTAATTTCTTTTGCATATTAATCATTGCAACCTTGATAATATCAGCTGCTGATCCTTGAATTGGTGAATTAATAGCAGTTCTTTCTGCAAAAGAACGTACCGTGAAGTTTTTGGCATGAATATCTGGCAAGTAGCGACGGCGATGCATCAAAGTTTCTGCATATCCATTCTCACGAGCCATTTTAATTGCATCATCCATATATTGCTTAATCTGTGGATACTGCTCAAAATAATTTTCAATAAACTCCTTGGCTTGTTTACGAGTAATTCCTAAATTCTTCGATAACCCATAGTCAGAAATACCATATACAATTCCAAAGTTAACTGCTTTAGCATGTCGACGCATTAACGGCGTTACCTGATCAGGTGAATCCAGATGAAAAATTTTCATAGCTGTATGCGAGTGAATATCGTAACCAGTCTTGAAAGCTTCCTGCATATTTTCATCGCCAGACACGTGCGCTAATACTCTAAGTTCAACCTGCGAATAATCGCAGGAAAAGATATAACCCTCTGGATCAGTTGGTACAAAAGCTTTACGAATTTGTTTTCCTTCTTCAGTTCGAGTTGGAATATTTTGTAAGTTAGGATCAACGGATGACAATCTACCAGTTGCAGTTAACGTTTGTAAATATCTAGTATGAATTCGCCCATCCGGTTGAATTACATCAAGTAATCCTTTTACATAAGTTGATTGAATCTTAGAAATTTGTCGATAATTTAGTACCTGGTCGACAATCGGACTTTGGGATCTTAACTGTTCAAGGACTTCAACTGAAGTTGAATATCCGGTTTTAGTCTTTTTCAATGGTGGCAAGCCTAGTTTTTCAAATAAAATATGGCCAAGTTGCTTAGGTGAATTAAGATTGAAACGTTCTCCAGCCTCACGATAAATATCGGCTTCCATTTCAACCAAACGAGTTGCAAATTCGTTTTCCAATTCCAATAAGGTACTTGGCAATACCTTAACCCCAGTAATTTCCATCTGTGCTAAGACCTTTGCCGTTGGGATTTCGACTTCGTCATATAGGCCATCTTGTTCATGGTCTTTTAACAATTCAAGCAGATGGCCCTTCAGTTTTTCAATCACAGAAACTTTGGCTGCTAAATGTTGAAACAACAACGGTGTTGCTGGAACTGCTTGTTTTTTTCCTTTTCCATAAACGTCAAGATCAGTATCAACTGAATAATCTTGATAAAGATGAGCAATTTCACCTAAGTCATTAGAATTATTTTCGTTATTTACAAGATATGATGCTAAAAGCATATCATACGATAATCCTGTGGCTTCAATACCTAATCGATGCAATCCTACAAAAGTTCTTTTAAGATCAAATACCGATTTTTCGATCGCTGCATCTTCAAGCCAAGCTTTAAGTGGGGCTTGTTGTAACAGGGTAACATCATCACTTACATACAGTTCATCCGCAAATTTGAGGGCAAAACCAACAAATTGAGCTAAGTGATAATTATCACCTAACATTTCAAGATGGAAGGAAAGAGTTTCGGACTTTTGGCTTGTAAGTTCCGATAAATTTGCTTGCGTAAGTTCAGAATACTCATAATTCTTGTCTTCTACTTTCTCACCAATATTGTCTGCACCCAACTCTTTCAAAAAGCTCTTAAAACCAAGCCGTTCGTAAAAAGTGCGCAATTTTTCATTATCAACTGCTTGAATTTCAGTATCCGCAAGCGACACTTCAACAGGAGATTCACGATTGATTGTAGCTAATTTTTTAGCTAAAAAAGCCTGATCACGATCATTGATTAAATTCTGTTTCAATTTTTTAGCAGTAATATCATCAAGATGGTCATAGATTCCCTCAACAGAGCCATATTCCTGGATTAACTTCGAAGCAGTCTTAGGTCCAACACCAGTTACTCCAGGATAGTTATCGGAGTTATCACCCATTAAAGCCTTCATATCAATAAATTCTGTTGGAGTAACACCATTGACTTCTTCCATGTGCTCAGGAGTATAAGCTTCTAGTTCTCCTACACCTACTTTAGTGATGTATACTGTCGTTTTTGCTGATGCTAATTGGGTTAAGTCCTTATCTCCAGTTACAATTGCTACCTCATAACCAGCTTCTTCACCCTTTTTAGCCATGGTTCCAATAATGTCATCAGCCTCATATTGATCCAATTCATAACTAGTAATTCCCAGATCTGTCAACATTTCCCGTACAAAAGGCAATTGTTCAATCAACTCATTAGGGGTTTTTTGCCGACCACCCTTGTACTCTTTATACATTTTAGTTCTAAAAGTAACCTTGCCAGCATCAAACGCAACTAATATGTTGGTAGGTTCTAACTGCTTAAGAATCGAATCCAGCATATTTTTAAAAGTATAGATGGCGTTAGTATGTAATCCTTCAGGACTTACAAAATTATCAAGTTGTCGATACAAGGCATAAAAAGCTCTAAAAGTTATAGAGTTCCCATCAATTAAAAGTAATTTTTTATCAGCCACTGGATAATTTTCCTTTCTAACATAAAAAACTGTCAAAATAGTCTATTCATACTTAACTATTTTAACAGTTTTAACGACTAGGACTAGGCAATTAGCCTATAATTTTTTCTTACAATAGTTTTTCAAAAGCATCTTCATATTTAGGAATATCACCAGCACCCATAAATACGATTACACTATCACGATTTTGGGTTAAATCGGCAATATTATCAAGATCAATGACTTCTGCACCAGGAATATGAGCAATTAGATCTTCACTGGAGATATCACCATTTGACTCTCTAGCAGATGCGTATATTGGAGTTACATAAGCTTTATCAACGCCACTTAAAATTTCTTCAAAATCAGCTTGATACTTTTTAGTTCTTGAGTAAGTATGAGGTTGGAAAACCACTACCAATTTCTTATCCGGGAACTTTTGTCTTGCAGCTTGAATCGTTGCTCGCATTTCAGTTGGATGGTGAGCATAGTCGTCAATTACTGCAATATCACCAAAATCTTTTTCGCTAAACCGACGCTTAGCTCCGCGATATGCTAATAAACCTTTTCTAATATCATCGAGAGCAACATTTTCGGTAGTTGCCACCCCAATGACAGCCAGCGAATTCAAAATATTGTGATCACCAAATAAGTGGATCTCAAAACGACCAAGGTCTTGACCATGGGCAACTACATTGAAGCTAGCACCGTTAACCGTTTTTTCAACTTCAACTGCTTGGAAATCATCAGTATCATTAAAGCCGTATGTATACTTAGGAATAGTCACCCTTAATGATGCTAGTCGAGGATCGTCTCCCCATACAAAAAGCGCCTTCTTAGTCTGTTCAGCAGCCGTTTGAAAAGCTAAGGTGTAATCTGCCTGATCTTTAAAATAATCAGGGTGATCAAAGTCAATATTGGTCATAATTTGGTAATCTGGGTGATATGCCAAAAAGTGACGACGATATTCATCAGCTTCATAGACGAAGAAACGTGAATCAGCGATTCCTTTGCCTTCACCATCTCCAATTAAATAAGACGTAGGAGCAGCTTCAGTCATAACTTTAGCAAGAAGTCCAGTAGTAGAGGTCTTACCATGAGTACCGGAAACACCAATCGAAGTATGCATCGCAATTACTTCTTGAACTGTATCAGGGTATGATTGCCAAGAAATTCCCTTTTCTTCACAAGCCTTTACTTCAACATTATCTGATTTAAACGCATTTCCCTTAACAACGATTTGATCAGCCTTAATATTTTCTGCTGCGAAAGGCTTTACGCTAATACCATTTTTTTCAAGCGGAACTTGGGTAAAAGTAAACTTTTCAATATCGCTTCCTGCAACACGATAGCCCAAATCATGCAAAATTAAAGCTAAAGAAGCCATACCTGTTCCTTTAATACCAATGAACCAAATTTCTTTTGTTTTATCTAACATAACTTTTCTCCAAAACTTGTCAAAATACTCGACTATCATTTTAACATTTTTAGACGAAAAAAAAGCCCCGAATTGGGACTTTTCAAAAAACTAGAGTGAAATTACACCACTAGCCAATAATTCATCGCACTTGGTTGGTTCAAATTCAGCACCAACTTCAAAATCATCAGGTACCACCATGATACCACGCTTTTGTGGTGCATGAGGTAAGCCTAATTCACGAGCAGAACAGATCATGCCATATGAATCTACGCCTCTTAATTCACCAGGCCAAATTTGAGCACCATTTGGCATCAATGTACCTGGCAAAGCAACTACAACTTTTTGACCTTGAGCAATGTTAGGTGCACCGCAAACAATTTGATGAGTTTCACCTTCACCTACTTCAACAGTAGTCACATGTAAATGGTCTGAATCTGGATGAGCTTCACAAGTCTTTACATAGCCGTAAACCAAAGTAGGCTTGCCGTATGCTAAAACATCAGAGAAACCTTCATCAGCCAATTTCTTATTCAAGCTTGCCAATTCAGCTTCAGAAAGCTTGACTTGACCATTAGGCAACTTGTCATAATCAAGTAATTGGTCAACGTCGAAAAAATTGAAGCCAATCAATTTACCACTTTCATCAGTTACTCTTGTAACTCCATCTTTTTCTTCAAATGAACTACGACCTTCGCCTTGATCAAGAATTACAATCAAAGTGTTTGGGTAAGCTTCTTTATTAATACTTGTGATCATCAATAAAATCCCTTCTTAACTAGTCAAGTGACCGTAAAAAGTCTTCAACTTCCTTTTTAGTTTTACGATCCTTATTTACTAGTCTACCAATTTCTTGGCCATCTTGGTAGACAACAAATGAAGGAATTCCCATAATATTTAATTTCTTGGCAATATCAATTGATTCATCGCGATCTACATTGTAGAACTTAGCATCAGCAAAATCTTGTTCAATTGCTGGCATGAATGGTTCTAAGAAACGGCAATCTGGGCACCAATCTGCTGAGAATTCTACAACTACACGACCATTTTGGGTAATGTTAGCCAATTTTTCATCGGTTAATTCTTTAATTTGTTCCATTGTCATACCTCTCGATTTTCACTTACTTTTTATAAGTATTGTAATCAGTTTATTCCAAAATTACAAGTCTTTTGTTTGAAACTTTGCATGCAATGCATAAATGGGATTACCCTTTGATGCAAACTTATGTTCATATTCAGTTTCAATATTTTGCTCCACAATCTCATCAGCCTCATGATGTAAGTCAACACTGACGAAATCAAACTGCATCCCAAAATTGTTTAAGCTCTTTAAAGAATATGCAAACAAGCCAGAATTGTCAGTCTTAAACTCTAGCAAGCCATTATCTTTCAACACTGTCTGATACTTCTGCAAAAAACTCTTATATGTTAGACGGCGCTTTTCATGACGTGATTTTGGCCATGGATCAGAAAAGTTTAAATAAATCTTATCAGCACTATTAACTGCAAAGAAGGCATCAATATCCGCAGCATCTGCACGCATAATCTGCAAGTTATCCAACTTCTTTTCTAATTTTGTCCGTAGAATAATTCCAGCAGCCGTAGTTTGCAATTCAAGCGCAACAAAATTCTTTTCCGGATAACGTTCAGCTAATGTAGTGATAAAGCGTCCTTTCCCTGATCCAACTTCGATTTCTAACGGTCTTGAAATATCCGCAAAGCGTTCTGACCAATCGATTACTTTACTTGGATCAGGATCTTGAATCACACTCTCCGGATGTTCATTTACTAATTTTACCGCCCAGGGTTTATTTCTAAGTCTCATAATTTTTCCTCCATCTTACTGCTTCACTTTTATTGGTAAATAGACTCTGGCTAACAATTGACTGATTGTTAATAGGCCCACTATGGCAATGAATAACTCAGTGTTTAACGGTAAAACTAGCAACCACGTTAGACTAATAACCAACCACTGTATTTCCAATACCAATGCTAAAACTTGGACTAATTCTCCTGCTCTCTTTGTCTGATCGATTGGCATAATCCGATACATGATATTTTGATCAAATTCCTTGGCAAGCGGTAATAGTTGATATACTGTCAAAAAACTGACCAGTGCAGACAGACCCAAAGCCCATTTCCATTCTGCTACTAACCAGGAAATTAGTATACCAAAAGCTGTCATTCTTACTACTAAATTCAAATATTCTGGATTTCTTAACAACGATCTTCTGTACAAATAAAGATTAGGCGTCTCTTTGGTTAATTGTTTTGGCAATAAAAAGTCAAAATAGCCACGACGTTTGATTACAATTTGTTTTTCTGCCACATCGGTAAACATACTAAAAAGACCGTACACTCGATCCTTACGAGCCTCTTCTTTTTCAACGTCATGATACCAATCAAATGCTGTAATCTTGCTTGGAGTAGCGATTGCTATCGCCAAGCAAATAATTCCTAACCATGGGAAATAAGTAGAAGCTAGTAGCAAAAGTAAAGCTCCTCCCCACATAACTTCTCTAGAGAAATAAGCTTTAAAATTCAGACTATATTTTTCCCACTTCAATTCAATCAACTTTAACGCCCAGGCTGCTAGCAAAAGCAAAAGATATTGATAAGGCAAAAGCCCAATTTTTACGTTGGCAAATGGATACAATATTCCTGCCATTAACCCTAGTAAGATCGTTGGTAGCAATAAACTATAGTGAAACATTGGCTTTAGATAGTCATCAATTTTTTCTCCATCCTGTGGATATAAGAATTGAATGTCAGCTTTTTTAAACAACGTCACTAATCTTCCCGCTAATAAAGGTAGCCACAAAGCAACTGCTAAAACAGGACGATAAAACCAAGCTTTAGCTGGAATTTGCTTTAATGCTTGTGCATACCAAAACATCAAGGCACCAAACAAGAAAATCAAAGCTAGCACAAAGAAATCATTAAAAACTAAAGTCAAGTACTTGATGCTTTGACGGGTATTTTTTACTAAACGTTTCTTTGCTAACTCACTCATGAAGCGTCACCTGATTTAAAATTTGGTATAACTTATCGAACGAATCATCAGGCTGCAAGCCATAATGTTGTCTAATATCAGCCAAACTCCCAATAGTCTCAATCGTGCCATTATTCAAAACAGCATAATTAGAAATTGCTTGTTGTGCATCAGCCAAGACGTGAGTTGTCATCAATACCATCTTACCTGCTTTAGTAGCATCCCTAATCAATTGAATTAAATTAGCCACTGCTAACGGATCTAAACCAGTAAATGGTTCATCAATAATCAATAGACTGCTGTCAGCTAAAAATGCTGATACGATCATTACTTTTTGTTTCATACCTTTAGAAAAGTGAATTGGCAACCAATCAAGCTTATTATCCAAGCGAAACATTTTAAGCAACTCATGGGCTCTTTTCCATGCACTATCTGCTTCTAGACCATAGCTAAGGATTGTAAGTTCAATATGCTCTTTTAAAGTTAACTCTGGATATAAAACCGGCGTCTCAGGAATATATGAAACTTGACGCTTAAATTTTAAAGGTTGTTGTCTCAAATCAATATCATTAATCTTAACGGTTCCCTTTTGTGGGCGAAGCAATCCTAAAATGTGCTTAATTGTAGTTGACTTACCTGCCCCATTCAAACCGATCAATCCCAGTGCTTCTCCGGGTTTAATTTCTAAATTGATATTCTTTATCACGGGAACACCAGTGTATCCCCCTGTTAAGTTTTCGATTTTTAAAGTCATCTGCGTCATCTTTCTGTTAAAAAGTTATACATCTTTATAATATCATGTTTCAAAGCAATAATTGAACTATGGATTTTTTTGAAAAAATAATCGTAATATTACTGCAAAAAAGCCGTTTCATGGTAGCATTAGAATGAAGGCATTATACAAGAAATGAGGTATTTTTATATGGAAAATTTAATCGATGACTGTCTTTTCTGCAAGATCATTCGAAAGGAAGTACCAAGTTACACTGTTTTTGAAAACGACGACGTCGTAGCTTTTCTTGATATTTCTCAAGCAAATCCAGGTCACACTTTACTAGTACCGAAGAAACACTTAGAAAACTTATTTGACTATAGCAACGAGGACGCTAAACGGTATTTGCAATATATTCCTCAGGTGGCTAAGGCTATTCGGGTTGCTTTTCCAGAAGACACAGCAATGAATATTTTGGTTAACAATGGAAAAGCCGCTAGCCAAATGGTAATGCACTCACACATTCACTTCGTTCCTCGTTTTGAAGGCGATGGCTTACAAATTATTGCACGCAATAATGCCGCTGAATATGATGAAGCCAAATACCAAGCAGTTGCTGATAAGATCAAAGCGCAATTTTAGGTGATCGTTATGAAAAATTTTGGATTAGGACTTTTACTTGGTGGAATCGCTGGACTAGGATTATCATTTATAAAAGATGAACAAGGTAAGCGAATCGGGGCTCCATTAAAAAAAGAAATAGCTAGTTTTAAAGCTGATGCAAAAGAATTCTCAACTAGTTTGCACAAGTTGCAAAATGCTCGTACGGAATTCGAGAAACATTTACCAACTGCAGCAAGAGCATTAGATGATATTTCAACTGAACTTGAGCAATATCAAGATCATACTAGCAGAACGTTAGATCAAATTGAAAATCAAGCAAAAAAGCTCGAAGAACATTCACAGCTTGAAAATAGCTAAGAAAGTTTGAAATTTTTGTGAATAATTGGATTTTTGCGTATTTAAACGTGATTTTATGTTATATTAGTTGACAGTTACTTATTTACTAAGGATGTGGAGATTTTATATTTATGATTAGTTATTGGAAAAAAGCTGCTGCCGTAATCGCAGTAGCAGGAATTGCTTTATCAGCTGTTGCTTGTTCAAAAGGTAGCGATAGTACTGTTGCTTCATACAAGGGTGGAAAAATCACCCAACAAGAATACTACGATGAAATGAAGAAGTCACAAGCAGGTCAATCGACTCTTGCTAACTTGATCATCAATCGTGCTTTGGAACAACAATACGGTAACAAAGTTTCGCAAAAGAAGATTGATAAGCAATACAATAAATACAAAAAACAATATGGTTCACAATTTAGTGCTGTTTTGCAACAAAACGGTATGACAACCTCAACTTTCAAGCAAAACCTTAAGACCAGTTTGTTATCAGAAGCTGCTTTAAAGGATGTTAAGAAAGTAACCAAGAAGCAAGAACAAAAGGCTTGGAAGAGTTATGAACCTAAAGTTACAGTTCAACACATTTTGGTTTCTAAGAAGTCAACTGCTGAAAAGATCATCAAGGAACTTAAGGACGGCGCAAGCTTTAAGTCTCTTGCTAAAAAGTATTCATTAGATACTGCAACCAAGAATAAAGAAGGTAAGTTACCTGCATTCGATTCAACTGATACCACTTTAGATTCAGCTTTCAAGAATGCTGCCTTCAAACTTAAGACTGGTGAAATTACTTCTACTCCAGTTAAGTCACAATCTGGTTACCATGTAATTAAGATGATCAATCACCCTGCAAAGGGTACATTTGCTTCACACAAGAAGGAAATCGATGATCAAATCTATGCAACTATGTCACAAGATCAAGAAACCATGAGATCAGTTATTGCAACTGTTCTTAAGAAGGCTGACGTTTCTATCAAGGATAAAGACTTGAAGAATGTTTTAGCATCATACGTTTCAACTACTAGTGCTACAAAATAGTTGATTTAGTTAAAAAGGCGAAGTTTCGAAATGAAGCTTCGTCTTTTTTTGTATCTACATAAGTAAGGCTATTTAGAGGCGCTATTAGGACGATAGAACCGACGTCCTTCTTGGCTCATTAATGGATTGGTGAAAGTACCGGGCTTAGTTTCGTTTAGAGCCTGAGTGATCGCATAAACGCTCGCATCTAAATCATCTATTCGATGTAATAGTTCTGCTTCCAATAATTGTGGTAATTTGGGTGAACCATATTCAAGCTTTCCATGATGACTCAACACCATATGGCGCAATAAGAGCACGTCCTCGGAATCCAGTGATAATTGCAACTCTTTAGCAGCTAACATAATTTGTTCGTCAATCAAAACAAGATGTCCGATTAAATTACCTGCTGGTGTATATCTCGTAGCAACTGGACCAGATAACTCAATTACTTTCCCCATATCATGCAAGATACATCCTGCAAAAAGTAAAGAAATGTTTGTTTGAGGATAGATATCGGTCAAACTTTTGGCAACTTTAAGCATCGTTAAGGTGTGAAATGCTAATCCTCCTCTTACCGCATGATGATTGCTTTTTCCTGCAGGGAAATCAAAGAATTCTTGATTATATTTTTTTAACAAGTATCGAACTATTCGATTCCATGTTGGATTAACAATTTCAAATAAATATTGCTCAATATCTTCTCGCAAGCTATTGCCATTCTGTGGAGCACTAGTTACAAATTCTGCCAAATCATAACCATCATTGTCAGACACCACCCGCATAGCATAAACCTTAACCTGGGGGTGCCCTTGATAAGTTATTCTTTTACCATTAAGCTCTACAATCGAACCAGCACTATATTTCAGTTGATCTTCTTCACTAGCCTGCCAATAAATTCCGCTAATTTTTCCTGAACGATCGCTAAATTGCAAATTCAAAAAAAAGCGATTATTTTTGTCGCGTCGTAATTGCGAAGTATCGATCATTGCCACCGTGTTTATTTCTTCACCATCATTATAATCATTTAAATGCTTAAGCATTTTCGGATCCTTTCATTAAGATCACCGGTTTTTGCTTTAACTGCGAAACTAAACTCTTTTGCGCAGTAAAAATCAGTACTTGGTTATGCTCACTAATTTTATTGACTAATTGTTCAATATAGCCAATTCTTTGTTCGTCAAAATTTACAAATGAGTCATCAATCAGAATTGGTAAATTGATCTGATCAGAGACTTGTTCGACAAATGCTAATTTTAGGGCAAAGTATAATTGCTCCGCTGTTCCTCTTGATAAAAACGGCACTTTTAGCTTTTTACCATCTAACCGAACTACTTGCAATTTATTGTCCAAGATAATATCTGTATAACGTCCGCCAGTCAATAGCTTAAAATATTTCTTGGCGTAGGCCACCATCTTTGGAAACCGCTCATTAGAAGCTAATTCTAAGGCACGGTCAACAATTGACGCAGCTAATAGATTAGCCAAATATTCCTGACTCGATTTGATCAACTGATTTTCTCGATTAGCAAGATTTTGCTTAGCCATAAAGACTTTTTCTGAATTAGCAATATTTTCTTGTCTAACTCGAAGTTCAGCCACCTCAGCTTTTGTGCTTGATAATTCTGATATTAATTTGGATAACTCAGCTTGACATTCTTGAGCCTTATCATTCAAAAGTGTAAAATCAGGCATTTGTGACAATCTTTCCAAGTTTTCTCCTAAACTAGACTTCAAAGCATCAATTTGTGTTTGCAAAGATGTCTGTTCAAGCGCTGCTTGATATAAATTATCATAATCAGTCATATTAGAGACCTGAGCTTTGGTTAGTAAAACCTGTAATTGCATTTCGATCTTACTCAGCTCAGTTTGGTTTAAATCTAAGTTTTGTTGTGTCTGTCGCAACTTTTCAGTTTGGTCTTTAGCATCCGTCAATTTAGCTTTTAAATCGCTATATCCCGAATGAAGATCGGTTACTTGATACCCCAGTAACATTTGCAATTTTTGCAAGTATGCAGCGATTTTTTCATGATCAGCTGCTAACTCCTGTTCGTTTGCAACTAATTCCGCTTTTTTAGCTTGATATTGTGCCAACTGAGAAGCAACCTGATCCACCTCAACTTTTTCAATTTCTAATTGATACTTATGATTGAATTGCTCCCTCAAAGAAGCTAATTTTTGTTCTTGCTGCTTCCCTGCTTGCTGTGAAAAATATTTTTGCATCCACCAGACAAAAGCAAGAATTGTTATCGATATAGCTAATCCCAACAATTTAAATTGGAAAATTAACCATCCGATCAGCATTAACGGAATAACCATCCATGAATAGTTGACCTTATTCTTTGCTGCCTGATCCCTAACTTCCTGATATGCGCGCTTCTCAGCTTGCATTTGTTTGATTTGATCAGAATTCAATTGACTTATCTGCGCCAAATCATCGTTCAATGCTTCCATTTGCTGAATTTCTTGCGTTAGTCGCATTGATTTTTGCTCAGCAAGTTGTAACTGTGTTTGCCAGTAAAAGCTCTCAGATTGCTGATTTTCGCATTCTTGCGCTTGTTTTAGCCAATCTTCGTCTACCTTTTTCACAGCTCCTTGTTGTTGCTGTAGATTCTTCGACATCAACACTAGATTTTGCTGTTGTTGGCTTAATCTTTGTGCTTCTTGATATTGATCTTGATCAAATTTCAATGGTTTTATTTGCGCTTGCAAAGTTTGTAAGCGCTTATAATTCTCACTTTGTTCTTGCAATTTATGCAAATCATTTAGCTTATACCGCAATTTAGCAATCTGTGTTTCTTGAGACTCTACTTCTTTATTTTTAGCCATTAAAGCTTGTTCATTTGTTTGATAAGCAAGATACTCGCTTTTAGTGGTTTCAAGCTCTTCCTCAGCTTCGGTAACTGCATTCAAGTCCTGATTGACTATCGGTTTTTTGCCAGTAGGTTTAAATAAATTTTGCGCTTCTTTTGAAAAACCATCACGTAAAGCAAGCAACTGATTACTTTGTGACATTCCCAAAAAGTAGATTCTTTCCAACAGATCCTTTTGCTTCAAATTAGAAATTTGACTTAACGTGGTTAAATTGTAAATAAAACTATCTGCGTAAAAATTCCCATCAATATTGCTAATCTGATCATAAAATGTGGCTTCCGGTACTTCTTGTCCATCTATTCTAACAGTCAGAATTCCACGTTTTGTCTTATTTCCCTTAGCCCACAACCGTTCTAATTCGTAAGTCTGACCAGCTTCATTTTCAAAGAATAAACTTCCACCCATCGGTGAAAGATTGGCTAAAGGAGCATAATCTTCAAAAAAGCTTGAGCTGTTATTTTTCAGGTAAAAGCCAAACAAAATTTGTTTGATAAACGCTACTAAAGTACTTTTACCAGCCTCATTTTCACCAAAGAAGACGGCAAGTTGATCAGTAGCTAAATCAAATTCTTGATTTGAGAATTTACCGAAGTTAACGATCTTAATCTTCCGTAGCTTCATCTTTTATCCCTTCCAACTCATGTAGTAGCTTTACTTGAGTTAATGCTTTAACTTCTTCTAAAAAGTTCTCATCACCTGATAAAGTCTCTGTTAATTTGGATTTTTTAGCCCAAGTTTTCAATATTTGTTGAATTTTCTTATCATCAAATACTTGCTTAAGGGCTTCAGAGAAAAATTCTTTGCTTGTTTCATCAAGCTCTATAGTATCTTTGCCACTTTCCAAACGAACATCAACTAATTGTGAATCTGCTATCAAACTACCACTGAAACTTTGCCAAAAAGTGCTATCTGTCACTAATTCGGTTTCTTCAGCTGACAACCACTCAGCTCCAATAATTTTTAGACTATAAAAAACTGTCTTTTTATTAGTTGTATTTGTATTATTCAATGTTTGAATAATATTAGTTTGCAAATCTGCTTTGCTTAATGGTTTGATTAATGTAATGGCATCTTGTTGCCATAAAATAGGCGCCGTTTCAACAAAATTGAGTTTGGTTTTTCCCGATGTTTCATCAATTTCACCAAGATAACATCCCTTTTCCAAAAGTTCATTAACGTGGCGACCTTGAATATTGCCCGGATAGACCGCCCATGGTTTATCACTTAATACTGACCGTTTATGAATGTGTCCTAGAGCAAAATAATCATAATTCAACCTTACAAGGTCATTTAATTCATATGGTGCATATACATTTTGACTAGCTTCGCTGGCTTTCATTTGTGCATGCATCAAACCAAAAGTATAATTTGAGCTTTTGCTAGGAAAATCAACTAGTTTGTTGCTAGTAATATGGTTATTAAAATAAGAAAACCCAACTACATCATAATTAAAACCTGTTTCAGTCACAAATGTAGCACGTTCAATAATCTCTCGATTACCTAGCAACTTAAAATAAGGACTATCGGGAATTAACAGTTCGGATCGATCCATATGATCATGATTTCCAAAAATCATCACTACTTGAATCTTTTGTGCAATCAATCTTTCAATTTGCGTTTTAAAAAACAGCTGGCTTCTTGGACTTGGGTGATTGCTATCAAAAGTATCCCCAGCAATCAATACTAAATCAACTTTTTCAGCTATCGCTAAATCAATAATATGGGCTAATGATTGATCAGCAGCTTGATAAATTCTATTAAATGCTTTAGATGGCAAAAAAGATAGTCCATGAAACGGACTATCTAAATGTGCATCAGCCAAATGAATAAATTTCATTTTTCCTATTTTCTAAGATCTTGGTAAAGATCATTAATTGGCTTAGTAAAAGTCTTTTGAACATCATCGATCAATTGATACAAACCTTGTTCAGCAGCCAATAACTTACTAATGTTATCATCATTCTGTACTTCTTGACTTAATTTAGTATAAGCATCTTGATCTTCTTTAGACAAAGGTTGACCATTTTGTTGGCTAGTCATAATTTTAGCTTGGATTTCATCCATCTGCTTAAACAAGCTTGCGCTCTTTTCATCTGCTTTAATAGCAGCCAACGCTGTTTCTAAAGCCTTAAATTGATCTGTTTGTCTCATATCTTCCGCTAATTGATTAGCTGAATCGTAAATATTTACCATAAAACGGTTCCTTTCTTTTAATTGCCAAAAAGGCCTTTGATATCATTATACCATTCACTGATAATTTCACCCGCATTACCGATACCTTTTTCGATTTTTTTACCTAAGCCATTGGTCCAATCTTTATCAGCACCATTTTGGTTCAGTATTTGATTTGGCGATTGCTCAGTAAATTCAGTTTTAGCAGTATAAGGCAAAATTCCTTCCATTTCTGCTTTGTATAAACTGGTAATTCCTGTTTCTGAAATCCCATGCATATAATGTTGAGCGTTAGTACGATCAAATCCAACCCAAGTTGAAAGTACGACATCTGGCGTATATCCTACGATCCACTGGTCTTTAGTACCGAACCCATACGAAACCTCAGTTGATCCAGTTTTCCCAGCAACTCGATAACCTGTAGGTTGAGCTGATTGCGCCGTCCCATTGGTAAACACGCCTAACAACATCGATGTCATTTCTTTAGCAGTATTTTCGGAAATGATTCGGTGATTGCCCGTATTATTATTTTGCGCTAATACTCTACCACTGGCATCAGTAATTTTAGTAATAAAATATGAACTATTAGGTAAAAATCCTTTATTTGCAAATGCTGAATACGCCCTTGCCATTTGTAATGGCGATACTCCTGTTGAAACACCTCCCAATGCCAGTGCCAAATTTTGATCTTTCTTAGCTACATTGATACCAAAATTTTGGACTGACTGAACACCTTTGCTAATACCAATTTTATCTAGTAACCATACAGCAGGAACATTTTTACTTTGAGCTAAGGCTTGATACATTGGAATATTATCTGAATAAGCATTATCAACGTTATGCGGTTCATAATTATTTTTACCAAATTTTTGTAGCTTATTTGATAGCTGTGAATCGTAATGGTAGCCATTTTGCAAAGCAGGGGTATAAACTGCCAATGGTTTCATAGTTGAACCGGGTTGTCGTCTCATTTGTGTGGCTCGATTATAACCGCGGAAGACATGGTTTCCTCGACCACCTATTACAGCTCGAACAGCACCAGTTTTAGGATCCATCGCAACGCTTGCGCCTTGAACGATAGTCCCATCAGCTGCATTAGCTGGAAATAACCAACTTTGATTGAAATTAGACTGTAAGACCTGTTGGTAATTTTGATTCAAAGTAGTATAAATGCGTAAGCCCTTATTCATTACGTCTTCCTCTTTTAAGCCATAACGATTAATGGCTTCATTAATCACCGCATCAAAGAAGTAAGGGTAACGATAACCATCTTTGTTTTCAAAAGTATCGTTAAGAGTTAATCCTAATCTAGCCTCATTTTTTGCTTGTGCTCGAGTTATTTTGCCAGTATCGGCCATCAATTGCAAAACTAAATTGCGTCTTGATAAAGCGTAAGACATATGATCAATAGGATTATATTGACTTGGATTACGTAACATCGCTGCTAAAGTAGCAGCTTCACCTAAGGTTACATCACTCGCATTTTTACCAAAATATTTGCGACTGGCATCTTGAACACCCCAAACACCATTACCGAAATATGCATTATTAAGATACATGGTTAGAATATCTTTTTTCGAATACACGTGATTAATCTCAATCGCAAAAAAAAGCTCTTCTAATTTTCTAGAAAAAGTCTGCTGTTGCGTTAACAAAGAATTCTTGGCAAGCTGCTGCGTTAAAGTCGAGCCCCCGCCCGAGATTTGACCGTGATTAATTACTAAACCTAAAGCAGCACGAGCCATACCTTTGACGCTGAATCCCGGATTAGTCCAAAACGTTCGGTCTTCCGTTGCAATAACCGCATTTTTGATATTAGGCGAGATTTGCTTATATTTTACAAATGTTCCCTTTTGTGAATATAACGTTCCAGCTTCCTTACCTTCATAATCATATATTTTCGTGGTCGTCGATAAGGCAGCCTTCAAATTTGAAATGTTGGAAGTTTTAACTTTAACTGTATAATATGTACAGGTTGCTAAAACTAATCCCAGGATAAAAATTATGATCCATCTACCAACAAAATATCGGCGATCGAATTTTTTCCACCAACCGCTATTATTTTCAATTTGTTTGTCTACATTTCGTCGTAAATTAGGCATAAAACACATCCTCTTAAATTAAGACAATATGTATTCTAGCATAGAAAGTGGCTATACTTCTTTTTTTTGACACAATTTAGGAAAAATATAAAAATATGAACTATACATACACATTAATATATCCAAATAATTATCAACCTATTTCCGTTAGTGAATTACTACAACAACTTTTAGTTCCTCGAAAGTGGCGTCACCTATTGCGAATTAACAAGTCAGTTACAATCAATGGCAAATATCGCAACTTCAATGAAGTGGTTTTCCCGGGCGATTCAATTCAGCTCAAACTAAATTTTATTGAGAGTCACCAACAGCAATATCCGGCTAGTGGTTCACTTCCTGACATCATTTATGAAGATAGCGATCTATTAATTATAAATAAAAAGCCTGGCCAAAAAACTCATCCTAACCTTTTTGAAACAGATACTGCTTTGAATGATTGCGCTACGTATTTAAACGCTAGTCCATTTATTGTCCATCGCTTAGATATGTTAACTAGAGGATTACTCTTAGTAGCAAAGAATCCGGCTGTTGTTCCCAGTTTGAATCGACAATTGATAACTAAGAATTTTAAGCGTGATTACTTAGCAATTGTTGCTAATCCCCATAAATTGCTCTCTAAAGGTACAATCTCATTTCCTATTGCTCAAGATCCGACAGATCAGCGCAAACGTTGTATTGCTCCGGATGGCCTCAAAGCAATAACGCATTATCAAGTACTTCAAAAAGATGCTACGCAAGCTTTAATAAAGTTGAGCTTGGAAACTGGTCGAACTCACCAAATTCGTGTTCACTTAGCTGCTATCGGCTGTCCAATTATTGGTGATCCATTATACAATCAAGAGTTTCGTGAAGGAGAAGAGCTTCAACTACAAGCTTATCAAATTTCCTTAACTAAGCCATTTACTTTCAAAAAGCTCAAGGTAGCTCTACCAAAAAGTCAACGACTTGATCAGGTTAACAAAAAATAGGCTAGACGTTTTGTCTAGCCTATTTCAATTCGAAAATAATGAAATTATTCTTCGTTTAATGAGCTACGGTCAAATGATGCATCGTGAGTATCGTCATCGATTGATGGAGTTCCCATCCATGAGATCATTTCCTTCATAGCATCAGTAATAGCTTCAGTACCTGGCAACAACAACTTACGTGGGTCGTAACCCTTAGCGTTCTTGTCTTCATCCTTGCCAGCTACGATGTAGTCGCGAGTTGCCTTTTGGAATGCCAATTGAAATTCAGTGTTGATGTTGATCTTAGCAATACCAAGTGAGATTGCCTTTTCAACTTGTTCACGAGGAATACCTGAACCACCGTGCAATACAAGTGGAGTTTCTGGAACAGCTTCTGCGATTTCCTTCAAACGGTCGAAGTTAAGTCCCTTCCAGTCTGCTGGGTATACGCCGTGGATGTTACCAATACCACAAGCAAGCTTGTCAACGCCGGCAGCTACGAAAGTCTTAGCGTCTTCTACTGATGCCAATTCTCCGCCTTCTGCGCCTTGGTTTTCGCCGATCTTACCGATTTCAGCTTCTACTGAGATACCACGTGAGTGAGCAAGCTTGATGATTTCCTTAGTCTTAGCAAGGTTTTCAGCAGTTTCAAGCTTGTGGCCGTCGAACATAACGCTTGAGTAGCCAAGCTTGATACATTCGATAGCTGATTCGTAGTCACCGTGGTCTAGGTTCAAGACTACAGGAACTGAGATGTTCATTGAGTCCATAGTGTCGGCAACTAAGTCCTTAACCAACTTGTAGCCACCCATGTACTTAGCAGCACCAGTAGAAACTTGGATCAAAACTGGAGTTCTGGTTTCTTGAGCAGCACGCAAGATAGCGCGAGTCCATTCCAAGTTGTTAGTGTTGTAGGCACCTACAGCATAGTGGTTCTTACGAGCATCTTTAAAGATTTGATTACCATTGTCAAAATAAGCCATTAAAAAATACCTCCTAAATATCTTACAGGACCATTGTACCCTTTTATGAAGTTTTGAACAATCTTATTAATCAATGTAAACGCTATTATTTTTGAAATATTTTTCTACATTTCCTTAGGAGCGTTTACACCTAACAATCCTAATGCATTAGTTAAAACTATTGAAGTTGCTTCGACAAGTGCTAAACGTTCAGAAATTTGATCATCATCCGTTAAAATTTTCACATTTGCATAGTATTTATTGAATTTCTTAGCTAAATTCAATGCATATTTTGCAATAATTGAAGGTTCAAATTTTTCACTTGCCTTCTTAATCGTATCAGGAAAATCTGCCAAATCTTTAGCTACAGCAAATGCCCAATCATCATCAAGGCTCCTAGCAGTACCAACTTCTTTGCCCATTGCCTTGGCTTTTCTCAAGATACTCTGAGCACGTGCATTAGTATATTGAACATAAGGACCAGTATCACCTTCAAAACGAACTACTTCTTCTAAGTCAAAGTCGAAGTTATCAAGCCGGTCATTCTTCAAATCGTGGAAAATAACAGCACCCACACCAACATCATGAGCTACTTGATCTTGATCTTCAAGGTTGGGGTTTTTGGCTTGAATTTGTTCTTTAGCAAGAGAAACTGCATCTTTTAAAACTTGATCTAGGAAGACAACATTACCTTTTCTAGTTGAAAGCTTCTTCCCACCTTGGGTAATCAAACCAAACGGAATGTGGTGAATTTCATCAGCCCAGTCATAGCCCATTTTCTTCAACACTGTCTTTAATTCAACGAAGTGTTGAGCTTGTTCACCACCAACAACGTAGAGCATTTTAACGAAACCATATTCCTTCATACGCCATTCAGCAGCTGCCAAATCTCTAGTCAAGTAAATAGAAGTACCGTCTGATTTAACGATAATTGCTGGATTTTCACCTTCACCCATATCAACTACTTGAGCACCTCTTGACTCATGAAGCAATCCTTTTTCTTTCAACTCATCGATTACCGGTTGCATCTTATCGTTGAAGAAAGCCTCACCATTATATGAATCAAAAGTTACGCCTAATTCTTTATAAATTCGGTTAAAATCGGCTAAAGAAACTTCTCTAAACCATTGCCACAATTTAACTGCTTCTGGATCTCCATCTTCCAGCTTCTTGAACCATTCACGGCCTTCATCGTCTAAAGCTGGATCCTTTTCTGCTTCTTCATGGAAGCGAACGTAGTAGTGGAAAAGATTCATAATTGGATCCTTCTTTACGTCCTCTTCACTACCCCAGCGTTTGTAAGCCGCAATTAGTTTTCCAAATTGAGTACCATAATCACCAAGATAATTAATCTTAATTGGATTGTAGCCTACTTTTTTCATGATTTTTGCAATTGAATTACCAATTACTGTTGATCTTAAGTGGCCCATTGACATTGGCTTAGCAATATTAGGACTGGACATGTCAATTGGTACGTTACCTTGACCTAACTGCTGTTCACCATATGTTTGTTGCTTCTCCAATACAGTTTTAAGGGTATCAGTAATCAATTGTTGATGGTCAATTGCAAAGTTTACATATGGACCTACTGCGGTAATTTTTGCAAATTCAGGACTAGCTAACCCCTCACTTACTTCTGCAGCAATTTCGACAGGATTCTTATGCAATGACTTTGCTAATACAAAGCAAGGAAAAGCATAATCTCCCAATTTTGGATTTTTGGGTCTTTCAATTAGACCCATTACTTGTTCTTTAGGAAGATCAACCTTGCTTAAAATCAATTCAACAACTTTTTCTTTAAAATCCATCTTCTACCTACTTTCAAAATAAAAAAGTCTCTTTCCACAACGTAGAAAGAGACGAGACAACCCGCGGTACCACTCTAATTGATACAATTGTATCCACTTTAAATTAACTCTGTTAAATACTGATCACGCCTTCAAAAGCATGCATACCTAGCTTACACTATCCTAGATTCGCTTAAAAACATTAACTTTCTACTACTATCAGTATACTTTGACAATGATTATAACAAGAAAATAAGCAAACTGCCAATATTATTTATTACACATCTTTAATAATAACTTTCGTACCCGCTGGGAGCTCATTTAATAGCCATTTAGAATCTGGCAAACTCAAACGAATACAACCATGGGATCCTTGAGTTTTACCTAACTTAGCCGCCTCCTTACGGTTGATGCTACCATCAGCCTTTGTTGGCACTGAGTGGAATAAATATACATTACTTGGATCCCAACTTACCCAATTTCTAGCGCCTTCGCCTAGAGCCTGATTGAAAAAGCTATCGCCTCGACCATTTTGGATATAAAATGTGCCTTTTGGTGTTACGGACTTTCCTTTTTTATAAACACCACCTGTCGACATCATAGTGTAAATTAATTTTTTACCTTTAAATAGGTAAACCCGATTACCTTTTAAAGAAACCCTTAATGTCAAATTGTTGGCATAGCGAATATTAGGATATGCCTTCTTTTCACTAGATTTAGTCCATGATCCTTCTTTTCGTAAATCAGTTGGATCTTTATATGGTTTATAATCTGGGGTCTTCGGTTTAGCTTTTGGCTTTTTTTCGTTTTTCTTTACATATTGTTCCGTCTTTGTAGGAGCACTATTTTGAGCAGCACTGCTTCTAAGGATAAAAATCCATGCCATGCCTACAACCACAGCTAAACATACAAAAATTAGCGCAATTCTTTTTTTCATCCAATTACCTACTTTATATTTGAATATTTCTTCATAAGTTGTGGCAATTTCTGTGAAATTGCTGTTGGTCGAACAATATAATTTGTTCGATAGATTTCATCAGCTGCTAAAGAATGAAGATACACCGCAGCAGCAACTGTATCCATGCTATAGCCAAACTGAGCAACAAAGCCACCGATTATTCCCGCTAAAGTATCACCGGTTCCACCAGTGGCCATTCCAGGATTGCCAGTTGAGTTCACATAAATTTTACCACTTTGATCATAAATATGCGTGTGATTCGATTTCAAAACCAAGATTTTATCGGTACTATTTGGTAAATTTTTTAGTGCAACTAAGTTAGCTGTATCAGATTGAAAAGGAATTTTGATTTGACTAAGTCGTTGCCATTCCATTTGATGTGGCGTAAAAATCAACTTGGCTTGTGGTAATAGTGATAGATCTTGACTGATCAAATCCAAAGTATTAGCATCTAAAACCACGACTTGATCAGAAGAAATATTAGCAGCTAACGTTTTTAAAACAATTTTTGCAAAATCACTTGTTCCAAGGCCTGGACCACATACAATCACGTCCATCTTTTGGATTGATTTTGCTAAATTTTTATCCCGCCAATCAATGAACATGGCCTCCGGATCTCTACTATGTAAAGCTGAGAGGTTAACAGAGTGCGTTGCAACAGTAATTAGACCTGCGCCTGCATTTATCGCACCCTCAGTTGCCATAATAATTGCGCCACCATAATTTTCACTACCACCAATTAATAGAATTCTGCCATAATCACCTTTATGACTCAAACTAGGTCTCGTGGTTATCACCTTAGACAAAATTCCTTCTTCAAGTTCAATCATTATTTTGTACCTGTAATCCATCGCCAAATTCTTACAAAGATATTAGCTTTTTTAGTCCCTTGCAAAGCTTGAGCTGATACCTTCAATGGTTGATCATTAATCGTTAAGATTTTATTATTACCTGATTTGAACTGGTATTCATTCACAGTCTGACCTTTTTGAATTCCGGCTTCAACTTTTGAATAACGTAATTTTGTAGTAAGAGTTTTACCATCCTTTGGGTCCCAAACAACTGTACTGGTTTTTACTCCAATAGGAATTTTCAATGCTTTACCATCGATTACGCCCATGCTAGTAGCTTTAGCTATTTTAGTTTTGGCTGGCAAAACAACTGGAGAATAGTTTTGATAAATGTAATTCAATAGTTTTTTTGTTTCAACAAACCTTGAAGGATCCGTTCCATCCTGGTGACGAGCTCCCATTACAACTGTAATTAGTCTTCTACCACGATATTTTAAAGTACCAATGAAACATGCTCCAGCTGCATCTGTTGTCCCTGTCTTTAAGCCATCAACTGGATAAGCACCTGAATATTGTGAAAGTCCTTTGAGCATCCAATTGAAGTTGGTCATGCTCGTTGTTTGACCACTATCTTTAAATGCCCTATGTGACACTTTGGTAGTTTTAATAACTTCTGGATATTCAGCAAGTAGTTTTTGCCCTACAATTGACATTTCGGCAGCTGATAACTTATTTTCAGCGTTTTTATTTGCACCTAGATAAGCCGCACTTCCAACGTTACCGTTTGGCAAACCACATACAGTGTAAATCTTGGCGTCTTTAATGCCCCATTTTTGTAATTGGGTACGCATTTTCTTGATAAAAGCAACTTGTGACCCGCTAACTGCCTGTGCTAAACACATTGCTGCACCGTTGGCTGACTCAATCAATGTTGCTTGATACAATTGACGAATCGTGTACAAATGTCCCTTTTTTAATGGAACATTGGAATACTCGCTATTATTTGCAACTTTGACAATTGCTGAAGTTGGTTCAACTTTAGTGTCCCAGGAAATTTGCTTATGCTTTATTGCTTCTAAAGTTAAATAAACCGTGATCAACTTAGTCATTGAAGCAATCGGTAATCTCTTATCCGCATTTTTGGCATAAAGCACTTGCCCTGATTCACTATCAAGTGCAATTGCCGATTTAACTTCTAGATTTATTTTATCTGCCTGATACGAAGAAATCGAACTTGCCGAAGCAATTGGAGCAGTAATTCCAGCACCAAACAAACTAGCTAATGCGACAATACTTATTACCGTCTTTTTAAATTTATTTTTGATCATTTCACAACTTCCCTAATATCGTTAACCTACTATTTTTATATTTAATTTTACCAAAAATTTTGGTATGATAGTTAAAGAGTTTTAGCCCCGATGGCGGAATTGGCAGACGCGCAGCGTTCAGGTCGCTGTTCAGGTGACTGAGTGAAAGTTCGAATCTTTTTCGGGGCATTATTATTGCCTGATAGTTCCTTGATATAATAAGCTTTTTTCAAGGGAATGTTAGACAAATGTTAGACAAAACAAAAAAACCACTCCAGGAAATTATACAATCCCAGAGTGGTTTTTAGTTTATCTAAAACGATTATTCAATTTTAACATACTTAGCTAAAACATAAAGATTTTTACCAATCAGATATGCTTTGCCTTTTTTAGTCTCTTTAGTTTTACTCGTTATCCATCTGCTACCTTGATTTACATAATGGTTGGAGTACTTACCGCTACCATCGATCAATCTTACTTTCCAGTTTTTTCTATCTTTCCCCAAAGATTTAACTTTAACAATTTTAGTTTTTACCTTAGTAGGCTTAGCATCATTTTTAATTGTTCCAGTAAGTTTAAGCTTATCTCCTGGTTGCAGTTCTGAATTAACGGTTCCACCGTTTAACTTAGCTAGTTGATTTTGATCCATTCCAAACTTTTGAGCGATTGAATACCAACTATCACCAGCTTTAACAGTATAAGATGTTGCTTTAGATTTCTTAGTTTTAGTAACCTTTACATCATCTTTAACTTTACCTAGTTTCAGGCTGTTTTTTAATAGCTCAACATTGCCATCTACACCGTACCAAGCTGATGAAAATTGCCAAATAGCAATTCCATCTAATGAAGGAAAATAATTATAATTTGGACCATTAACAGGTGCCATAGTTGCATAACTTGCAATCCAAAGAGAGTTTTTAAAAGACTTGTTTACTTTGGAATGATTGACATTCGTTTTTAAATAATAGCTTCCAGAGTAAAGTAAGGGTTTGTATCCTTGCTTTTTGATGTAGCTCATAAATTCATGAATTGCCTTAGTATTTTCTTCTTTGTTCTGAGATGCACCAAGTTCATAATCCAAAGCTATTGCCGAACCCTTTTTTAAACCGAATTTTTGAGCATCACTTACAGCATACTTTGCCATTTTCTTAGCTTGTGCGACTGATCCACCAAATTCTCCCCAGAAATATGATCCAACTTCTAAGCCGACTTTTTGAGCCATGGCTAACTGCTGGCTAGCTTTAGGATTCTGATAATGCTCACCTTCACCCCCACCAGATCCACCAAGTTTTACAATTACAAACTTAGTTCCATTAGCCTTCATGTTTTGGAAAAATTGGTAGTCAGATCTTTGGTAGCTTGAAACATCAATTCCTAAACGTCTTGCAGCATCAACTTTTTGTGGAAACAAGAAAATTAAACTACTTAGTAAAGCCGTTAACAGTAACTTCTTTAGTTTCATCATTACCTTCTTTCTTATAGCTTTCAAGCGTCCCATCAACTGATAGATCAGCCCACGCTTTTTCAACGGCATTCTTAATTGCTGTTTGATCGCTAGCAGTTAAGCCCAATGATTTAATTGACTGATTTACATAATCAACTGCCTTTTTAAACTTGTCTGATCCTTTTAAATTTTCAGTTAAGCCTGATTTCTCAGCCATAACTACAGCTTGTGGTGCAAGCTGATTTACTAAATCGACAAAGGTTTTAGCAGTTTGATTTTTCTTAACTACATTTTGAAATACCAATCCAACAAGAAAAATCAAGGCAAGAATAATATCTAAAACTAATTCATGGTTCATTGTTAATCCTCAACTTTCAATGGCAATTCTTCAATTTTCTTCATGATCCGTTCACAAGTTCCATTACCACCTAATTGTTTGTACGGTTCATAAAGCTTATCTAAGTTGCTAGCATCTTCAGCAGAGATTGTTCCCTGTGCAATAATTCTTGATCCTGTTACATAAATCTTATCGTGTAGAATTGCCAATAATGCATCTTCAACTAGTTTATTTTTAGCATCAACATTGTTTGTACGGTCATCATGTCTTTTAATCAAAAATTGTAAGAACGTAAACACGCCACCACTAAAAACGCCGGTAATAATGGAAATAAGCACTGCTTGATCGATTTCTGGCAACTAGCTCACTTCCTTCACATATGGTTCACCTGTGATTCTTTGATAAGCAGCTTCATCAATGAAATTTGGAACATATGTAGCAATGGTTTCTTTTGAATAAGCCTTCAAAAAATAGAGGTTAGTTAATAGCGATTCCCAAACTGAACTCATTATTCTGCCCCCTTAGTTGATTGAAGTGCTTGAGTAACAAGCGTGGTTAAATTACTAATTGCTGACGTCATTGCTTGAGTCTGTTCTTTGAATTCTGAAATTCCAGTTTGTAACTCAGTAACTTGCTTATCCTTCTCGTTAATTGCATCTTGTAAATCAGCAATTTTATTTTGGTTATCTGCATTTGTTTGATCAATCCAACGGCTATGAGTCCAATCGTACTTGGGCTTATTCATATCCTTTGGAGCATCAATAATAAAAGGATAAGTATTAAAAGTTAACTCAATTGGTACTAGTACAGGTACACAATCAAAATTGTTATCAGATAAGTAGTATAAATTTAATTTTTTAGTTTCTTCAGCCATAATAGGCTCCTTTCTATATAAAAAGCCCACGGGTACGCCCCGTGAGCTATTTTTCAGGAGGTATACTATACCCCGAATGTGGTTTAGAAGGGACTTAATTACCCCTAGATTTTTACAACTTTACCAGTTTTATCATATCCATCAATTGCAGTAATCGTGCCGTCTGAGTGGATGGTTATTTCAGCAGCTACACCTTGATAGCCACTTCCGTTATAAATTTTCCAATGACCAACAACACTATTAAATTTATTGTTCACATTGTTAAATTTGTCATTAGCATTATCTAGATCAGACTGCGGAACAAACTTAGTACGGTTAAAAATCAGCTTCTTAATCATGCAATCACCCCACTTTCAAGAGTGAGAACATGAATAGTTTGATATAAGTGGGTTAGGAGGCTAATTACCCCCCCATTTTAACTAAGTCATCGAGACTTAAATACTCTCCAACTACATTTGGTCTGCTAGGACATTCTGTAATTTTTACAAGTCTATAACTAGAACCGTAGTTATCTTTGTAAGTGACAATATTTTTGTCATCTACTCTAACAGCAACATCTTTGCTTAATGTATCAGCATGATCTGGTCCGCTTGCTTTGTAAACAGTTTTCCAGATGCTATTCTTGCTATCAAAGTACCATAGCCAAACATACCCCCCAGTTATTGTGACCCGCACACTTATACCACTTACCAGGTGCTTGTGGTAGCCATGTTTTTGAATTAAAGATTATCTTTTCAATTGCCATGCTTAACTCCTTTCTAACTATCCATCTGTAACCATTACTAATCTATGAGTAGGATCTTCATTAACCCATGCCATACCTTCAGCTTCCTGAGCCTTTGTATAATGCCGGATTGTAAATTCATTTTGTTCAAGCTTAGTAATCCTATTTTCATGATTAGCAACTTTACCATTTGTTACGCCAAAACGACTTTCAACATCATCTTTAGTAATTAACTGCTTCCAAGCTAACCAATTGCCACCAGAATTCATGCGGAAGAATGGTGCATCCCTACTATCAGGGAAATAAACTTGCTCAATTCTTGCGCCAGTACCATGCCAAACAACTAAATTACCCCATGAACTACTTGGGGCATTGGTAGCATCAGAAGTATTGGTTACATAATAATTTCCTGAATCAGTCAATGTATTAAAATCAGGGGCTTCTTTTTGAACACCATCTTTAGCAGTATTAAGTTTTGCAACTTGTGGTAAAACTTCTTGTAATTTAGCCGCTGTTTTATCAGTATCATAAATATCGATAGCATAACCACCATTGCTTTGCTTTACCGCATTAGCACGAATTTCAACAGCATTTCCGTTTTGATCCATACCTTGTTTGCGGAAGTAAGTTTTAGAATGTATGTCATCAATATTAGATTTACTATAAACATCGGTTTTATCAGCTTTACGATTTAAAGCATCTTGAGCCTTATCATCTGCTGCCTTTGCCATTGCCTTGGCTTCTTTAATACCGTTCTCAGTATCAGTTTTATCAGGAACAGCAGTAGTATCAGCTTTATTTTTAAGTAGTTCTTTTAACTGCTCTAAACTTACATACTTAGATAAATCAGGATCAGGAAAAAATAATTCTAATTTGCCCGATTCATTTGGTATAATCTCAGCACCGCCATTGATGCTTGCACTCTTAACAACATGGCTCATATCTTCTTTGTGAGCATCTTTAATCTTTTCAAGATCTTGATTCAACTCACCTTTATACTTGTCAAATTGCCCATGAGTTACAGCAGTACCTTCATCAATTACAACGTTAACCGCTTGAGCTTTACCAATAACAAGGTACATTTGCATGTTAAAGCGGTACAAAACTTTATCACCAAATCCAGGCATGTATTCTGGTGTAACAGCAGTGGTTACAGCATAAAGAAAGTCTTTATCCTGACCTTCTTCTTTTACATAAAGTCCAATAACTCTGATTTGATAGCCAGTACTTAAATCCTTATTAGTAAAACGCAGAGAAACACCAATTACTGAGTTGTTGCTTTCAACTTCTTCAGCATCCATGATGGTTCCCTGTTGCATAATATTAGGAATAGCAGTTACTTCTTCAAGGTCTTGAGTGGTTTTGCCACTCCAATCATCCGCAGAAGTTACCGCCCTTGTGATTCCAAACTTGGCTTGCCCCGCATTGGCTTTTTTAGCTAGTTCAAGGCCAGCACGAGTTAGAACCGTTTTATTATATTGTGACAATTTTTAATCACTCCTTATAATTTTGATCTTCATAACCTACAACTGTATCTGTTTGAATATTTGTACCAAAACCAATATATAAATGAGCTTCAGTTTTATTTTCAAATGGAGCTTGCTTAGTGTTAGCTTGAGCAATTACATAGCTATCTGCAGTATTAACAACCTCAAAGTAAAGCTCTCTCTGAACAGTAGCTTGAGCAAGATTAATCTTAATATCGTAGATCATGTTTGCCGGTAAAGTGATATTCAGCATGTACTTCATACTGTTAACTTTATCTGGTGTAATATCTGCAGATTCAGCTTCAACTATGGCCAAACGCTTAGCATAATCAACATCTACATGTGATTTTAAATTCATAATCTCAAGTAAATGATTAAGGTATCTCTTAGTTAAAGGCTTTGGTGGTAATAATCTTAAAAGCACATTATTGCGTCTGGTTTCAAGACTTGCACCTAAATCCGGCTTAATTCCTGCTTGATCTTCAAAAACTGAAATTCCCTTTTCATCGGCTTGAATAATGAATTCATTTAAAAGTGTTCGATTAATTTCTCCATCAAACTGATACAGTCCTTTAGATTGTGCTTTTAAGAGTTCCTCCATTTCATACACGCCATTGTAATAGTCAGGCATATATTTAAGGAGTTCATTCTTATCCATTTACCGTCACCTCACCTAAAACCGGAAGTTGTGAGGTGGTATTGTTAAACACAAGTTGTAGATCTTCATCTTTACCGTTAAGCCGTGGCATTGTAGCATTTGCTACACCTTCCAGCATCATTACCCTAGAAAGGATCTTTGAGCGGTAAACAATCAAAGAATAACCTCGGCCAACTGTAGGATTAACAGTGCTCCAATCTCTACGCAATGATTTAAAGAATTCTTCAAGTGATGTTTTAATATTCGCCCTGATAGAATCGATATTTACACTATCAACAATGGTTACATTCATTGCTATATCAACAGTAAAAGCCTCAGGGGCTGTAACAGTTACCCTATGATCAATTGGAGCTAAACCATATCCTTGTGTGGTAGATTCTTCAGGATCAATTTCTTCCTTAACTTTTTTAACTAGAGTTGAACTAGCTGGCATCAGATCATTATTCAAAATAACTAGTTTAACCGTACCTGGCCCGTCCCAAGTCGGATAAACCTGAGTTGCACCAACATCATGAATCTTACTAGTCATGTCTAAATAATCCGCTACGTTACCGCCGTAGGCTACCCAACTATTGGAATTTAAAAGTCGTGCTCTTAAATGATCATCATTTTCTTCATCCCTAGCAGGAATAGTAATTTCAATGATCTCAGCCCATGCTAAATTATCATTAGGAGTAACCGGCAAAACTTGGCCCAAATAACTATTAGCAATTGTTCCTGATTCTTCAGCTTGCATTTCTGCAGTGCCATCATCATTTGCTTTTATGACTGTATAAAAAATAGGTGATTCTGCAATACTTGCAAATCTATCACCTACTTCAACATTTACTGGATTACCATCATCATCATTAAATCTAGCCTTAACTTCTGTGTTAGTGGCTGCATATCTACTGGTGCCATGTTCAACCGCTCTATAGTCCAAAAACTCGCCTTGAGCGGTTTTAATATATGTTTCTCGTATGATATTTGCTAATGATAAAGACTGTTGAGCACTCACCATAGCTGCTGGAGCTACAGCATCATAAATGATTGAGCCTTCACGTTTATCAATGTCCTTCGGCACATTATCTAGCATTAAATTTAGCCAATAATCATGGTTTTGAGCTTCTAATTCATCGGCTAATTCATTAGGATTCATCTACTATATCCACCTCACTTTCAAACCCAACCCGACCATAAACAGTATTAGCAAAACCTTCTACGATAATAGAATCACTGCCTGATTGCTCACATCTTGTAATTTCAACACTAGTAATTCGATCATCTGCTTCTAAAGCTTCAACAGTCATTCTTTCAGCTTCTGATAATGCATAATTAATAGATTCTCCAATTAATTCAGGCAAATCATTACCATACTGTTCATCATAAATTTGATAAACAAATCTTTCTGTTTTAAGAATTTTGTCTACAGCTTGTTGCATTGCATCAAGTTCATCAGTCATGCCACGAATTCGACCGTTAGCAACTTTAAAAGTATAGGTAGGGCTTTGATCATCTTCTTCATCATCAAGATCAGCATCATCTAAATATGCATCTTCCATTAATGCCCCAACATTAATTTCTTCATCAGAATCCAAAACCGTCTTCACCCAACCTTTCAAATAAATAGAACTGTTGACCACCATCCAAACGGATCATTGTAACCTTATCACCTTTTTCAAGTGAATTATCAAATTCAATGTACATTGATGTTTTCTTAAAACTTAAATCAGCCTTACTGATATTAGCTGTATCGTGGTGGCCATGAAAAGTCATATCTGCAGAACCTTTCATAATTGCATTACCTTGCAGTTTGAATTTTCCAATATGTTTACCCAGAACAATAAAATCATCAGTCAAAACCATATTATTGGATAATTGAACCTTTAAAGGCTTAGCACTAATCACAGTTCCATATACAACATCTGAATAATCACTTGGTTTACCACCACGTTTTGTCATTAACTCATAGAGCCGTTTACCTGCCATGATTGCCCCACCTTCATTGTTAATTCACATGTATAATCTTGACCAAAGTTGTGGACTGCCTTCAGAATTGGACAATCCTTGAACTTCTTTTTGTAATCTTTGATGCTTACTGTTACATAGTTACCAGGAACTAAATCAGTTCGACCAATACAAGTGATTTTTAATTGTTTGTTAGCCATATTACGATTCTTAAGCTCATTTTTAGCTTGTTGAACCATTTGAGCATCATTAGCTTTCTTTTTGGCATTTACTACTTTTTGAAGCTTACCCCATTGCTTAGCAGAAGGCATGGTTACAGTTTTTGATTCAATCGTAGTGGTTTTAGGATCATCTGCACTAGTTTGAGTTTTTGATGTTTTCTTACTCTTTTTACTATCTTTCTTTACGACCTTTACAACATTGTAAGTATTATCAATATCAACTGAATAATCATAATCAGTTAATCCGGACTTATCACCTACAACGATATCAAGCTTTTTGTAAGGGAACTTTCTTAGTTCAACAGTATCGTAGTTATCAAAGATCAAATAATGCTTATGAGTGTTTTTAGTTGTTGCACTCATTGCACTCTTAATCATGTCAAAATACGTTTTACCGTCATCAACTTCAGCTTTGCATTTATGACTTGACCCAGCCACAACTTTTGCTTTAATTCCTGCACGTTTACTTACTTCTTTGAACCGTTCACTTAATGTCCCAGCCTTAAATACAATAGAATCTTCATTCTTTAAGTAGCGGCTAGGGCCATAGCATTTAACAGTAATGTTATGATTTTTATCAAAACCATACTTAAAAACATAACCGTAAAAGATTTTCTTCTTTTTGTAAGAAAATGAAATGATATCTCCTGTATAAGGAATAATTGGCTTTTCATCGAATACTAGTTTGAAATCAAACTGAGATGCTGAAAAATTGGTGTCAATAGTCCATTTGACTGAATCATCAACTACAAGATGACTGATATCATAACTTGCACGGCTTTTTGAGTGAGTAAAGTGAGTAGATCTACGATTTAAAGTCATTTTAATAGCATCTGTCATGATCTTTTTACCTCACTCATTTTCACCCAACCACGAGCTTTACCGTTTATACCAACACAAACTGGATATTCACGACCAGGAACAATGTATAAAACTTCACGCTTAGCATTCTTTTCATACATTCCTGCTCCTTTGCCATAACTATCAGCATGTAATCGACCATTAACAGAAACAGTTGACCCAACATTAATCTTTTTAGCAGGCTTAGAGCGCTTCTTAGCTGGTTTAGAACGTCCACGCTTTTTAGGATTTTTCTTTTTCTCATAACTAAATTTACGATATTGTTTTAATTCTAAAGTATAGGCATATTCATCAGCCCAACCATTCTCTAAACCATATTCAAAACTAGCAATAGTCATCAACATTGAAATATCTGTTTTGGTAACCACGAATCTAACTTTGTGGTTTTTGCTTTGCATTGATTTAATTTTCTTAACATAGGTAGCCTGCTTATGTGGACTTTTAGTCGCTACATAGTGAGCACCAACCGTAGGAAAAACAGAATTAATTGATACACCTACTAGCTTTAATTTACCAGGAATGTTTACTTCACCTAAGTTAACAATGGTTTCAGAATGATCATCTGTTTCATATTTCAACTTAACATCTTTCGGATTCACCGGAATTTGAAGATTTTCACCAGTAGTTTGATCTTTTATGTAAAATTCCAGACCACTTCTATCAGGCATATTCATCACTTCCTAACTTAATGATTTATCAGCTTGTTCCATGATCTTTTGTTCAAGTCTATCTAATAATTCATCTGCATCTTGCTCAGGATTGCCAGAGCTGTTAATTACAATGGCACCTGATTGAATATTTACAGATTGATTGTTGCTAGTATTAGTAGATAAATTTGAAGATAAAACAGAAGCAGGTGTAATAGTATCTGTTCCTGTTCCTAAATCAGAACTGCTAATGCTCTTTTCATCAAAGCTTTGATTACCAGTAATTGATCCTAGAACACCAACATTAGCTGTTTTACCGTTTAAACCAGTAATTGCGCCTACGAGATCATAAACGCTATCTGTAGCTCTATCAAAGCTATCAGCTAATAAATCTCCTGTATTAAATTGATCCATTTCAGGAGCACCAATTGTAGGATGCATACCACTAGCGGCATCAACTACACCTTGTGCCATATTTGCAGAAGCATTAGTTGCGGCACTAGCATCCTTGTTAAGACCAATGATTAAACCTTGATCAACCCATCTACCATATTGCCTAAACAATCTTGATGGAGAACCAATATGAAGCAGACCTTTAGCAGCATTTACTACACTGCTTGCCACTTTGCTTACTGCATTTACAGCGGCACCAATCATTGAGGTAATACCGTTAATCAAACCTTGGATCAGGTCACGACCTACACCAACTAAGGCACCAGCAAAACCTCTAGCAGCACTAACAGCGGCTTGAATACCACTTGAAACTGCAGACACAACTCTACTCATAGCACTTGTAATAGCAGATACCATCATAGAGCCAGCCATAATGAACATTGAAACCATAGTCATTACAGCGGCACCTACTGCAACAATTGCAGCAGCTGTCATCATTGCAGCAGCTGCCACAGCGGCTAAACCTGCTGCTAACATCATAGAAGCAGCAGCTAGCAACATTAAGCCAACTGCGGCTACCA
>NZ_CAKC01000047.1 GCF_000296855.1 Lactobacillus gigeriorum DSM 23908 = CRBIP 24.85
CATGAGAACGTCGAAGATGTGATTGCTACTGCTTGGAAATGGCACCAAAACCATCCTAATGGCTATGAAGATAAATAAAATTAAAACGACTTACCGCAATTTTTCTTCTGTTGCAGTAAGTCGTTTTTTTAGTTATTAGCTGCTTCCTGAATAACTTTTAAGGCGTTCAAGCTACGAGGATAGCCAATATAGGGTACATTTTGCAATACGATCTTAGTCAAAAATGCTTCATCATTACCCACACGGATATTTGCTTTAGCATGAGCTAGCAATTGGGGTTCAACGCCACCTTGAGCTGCTAAATAACAAAAAGTTATCAGCTCTCGATCCTGATCGCTTAATCCAGTTCTTGTATAATAATCGCCAAAACAGTTAGCAGTCAACCAACGATTAATGGTTCCTTTTTTAGAAAAATCTTTCATTTGTGGTCCAAACAATCTTATCTGAGTTTCTTCGCCTTTTGATAATCGCGTCTGTTCATTGGTTGTTGCTTGTCCTGGTAATGGTAAGCTTTCACTCCGATTTTGTAAAATCTCGTTGGTAATTTTGAAAAATGGCATTACTCTTGCCATTCCTAGATAATCTAAAGCTTGATACAGAACTTCTTTAACCTCAATTGCAGTAAGTCCATGAGCTAAAAATACTGGTAGCATCAGTCGATATTCATCTGTTGCCTGACAACCAAGTAGATAGCCGATTGTGGATAAGTCCTTGCTTCTACGTGGTATGTCAATCTCACCATCAACTTCTTTAAAAGCAAAGTTGGTCATTGTCGCGAATACCTCGGGATCAGTTTCTGTTAAAAAGCGATGAGCTTGAATGGCCTCTTCTTCATAAGTCATGTTTTTAACCACCTTTCTATCTGCTTTAATTATAAAAAGCAGTTTTGGCAATTAAAAATACTTATTTTTGATCCTGAGAGATAACTTTTAGCTATCAAAAAACGATTACCACATCTGACAACCGTTTTTAGTGATGTTAATTGATATTCTTGCCTTCGTAGCAATCTTTCATCAAAGTACTGATTTGAGCAATTAATGGTGAAACTGGATTAGTTACCGTATTCTGATCGCCATATGCTTCAACTGCTAATTCATCAACTTTAGCTAAGAATTTCTTCTGGTTGACGCCATATTCTTTGAAAGCCAATTTAATGCCAACAGCGTGGGCTAAATCAATGATCTTAGCAACCAGTTTTTCCACTAATTCATGATCTGTTGTTGCGCTCAAGCCTAAGGCACGAGCAATTTCTGCATAATCGCTTTCTGCACGGTAAACCGAATAGTGAGGCCACATAGCTAATTTCTCTGGTCGCTTAGCATTGAAGCGAATTACTTGTGGCAAGGCCACGGCATCGCTGACACCACTTGGGATATCAAAGCTTGCACCAACAGCATGAGCAATTGAATGTTCCAATCCTAGAAAGGCATTAGAGTATGCCATTCCTGCAATCGTAGCAGCATCATGCATCCGTTTGCGGGCATCTAAATCGCCATTATATGAAGCTTCCAAATTATTGAAAATCGTCTTAATTGCCTCAAGCGACCAGCCTCTAGTGAAATCAGTCGCCATTGTCGAAACATAACTTTCAATTGCGTGTCCTAAAGCTTCAAAGCCTGACCAAGCAATTAAGCGTTGTGGCAATTCGGTGACAAATTGATCATCAACAATCGAAACATCTGGGTTTAAAGCATAATCGCAAAGAGTATGTTTAATTCCCGTTTTGGCATCGGTAATAACTGCAACTGGCGATACTTCAGATCCTGTACCCGAAGTAGTTGGAATACATACTAACTTAACCTTATTATGCTTAGGAAAACGAACAACCCGTTTTCTAATATCAAGGAATTTTTGATAAGCTTCTTCAAAACTCATTTGCGGATTTTCGTAGAATAAGCGCATTGCTTTAGCGGCATCCATGACTGAGCCACCACCGATCGCAATAATTGCATCTGGTTTAAAAATCTTCATCCGGTGAACGCCATCTTTAACAACTTCAGTATCTGGACTTAAGGTAACGGCTTTAAAGACTTCATATTCTTTGTTATCTCGACGCTTGGAAATAATATCTGTGATCTCATCAGCAAACCCTTGATCGGCTACCCCTTCGTCAGTCACAATGAAGAAGCGATGAACATCAGGCATATGCTTCAAGTAGTTGGCAGCATTGTGTTCAAAATAAGTTTTAGCAGGAACCTTGATCCACTGCATATTGTCGCGTCTCATAGCGACAGTTTTGATATTAAGTAAATCTTTGGCACCAACATTATGTGAAAAGATATTAGCACCATAAGAACCAGTACCCAAAGTTAACGATGGCAACATGTTATTGTACAAATCACCAATCCCACCTAAAGCTGCTGGTGAGTTAACCAAAATTCGACAAGCATCCATTTTCATGGCAAATTCATCGATCACCTTTTGATCATTAGAATGAATTCCCGCTGTGTGTCCACGACCACCGTAGTTTAGTAATGCTCGACAAATTCTAAAGCCATCTTCATGACCCTTAGCTCTGTATAAAGTAAAGACTGGCGATAATTTTTCGGCAGATAATGGATAAGCCTTACCAACACCTTGATATTCAGCAATGATAACTTTGGTATCTTCTGGAACCTCAACACCACATAACTTAGCAATTTCATAAGCAGATTTACCAGCTACAGGTCCTGCTACTGTGCCTCGCTTCGGATCGATGAAGTGAGTCTCAAACTTTTTGATTTCTGCTTTATTCAAGAAGTAGCAATTCCACCGTTTGAATTCAGCTTTAACTTGGTCATAAACATCATCAACAACGACCGAGTTTTCAGAAGCACAAACCATGCCGTTATCAAAGGTCTTCGACAAAATAATGTCATAAACTGCACGATCTGTGTTAGCAGTTTTTTCAATGTAGGATGGGCCATTACCAGGACCAACACCGATAGCAGGTTTACCTGATGAATAAGCAGCTTTGACCATGCCAGGACCGCCAGTTGCTAAAATTGTTTGCACATCTGGATGATTCATCAAATCGGAAGTAGCTTGAATGCTTGGCTCTTCAATCCATTGGATAGCATTCTTAGGTGCGCCGGCTGCTTCAGCGGCAGCTTGAATGATTTTACCTGTAGCAACACAGCATTTTTGAGCTTGTGGGTGAAAACCAAATATAATTGTATTTCTGGTTTTAAGGGCTAACATCGCTTTGAAAATTACCGTTGAAGTTGGATTGGTAACCGGAGTTACACCTGCAATTACCCCTTTTGGCTCAGCGATCTTAGTTAAACCTAATTCTTTATCTTCATCGATGATTCCAACCGTCTTTTCGTGACGTAAGCTGTTCCAGATATTTTCACTGGCATACATGTTTTTGATTGTCTTATCTTCGACAATTCCACGACCAGTTTCTTCAACTGCCATCTTGGCCAACATGTAAGCATTCTTTTCACCAGCAGTCGCAACTGCCTCACAAATATGATCAACCTGTTCCTGACTAAAGTCAGCCATTTGATCAAGAGCGACATGTGATTTTTTTACTAATTCATCCACATTTTGCTTTATTTGTTTAGCTTTATCTTCTGGATTTGCCGGTATTTTTTCTTGTGTTTTCAACATCATCCGTGCCTCTTTTATCCCGTTAATCAATTGTGAATTAATTTACAATGCTAACTATAGCACAGTTGAAAATAATGTAAATAGCAAATTCATATTTTCATTAAGTGAAAAAAAGCTTTATATTGCAAGCATATTTGCTCCTATGTACATGAAAGCGTTACCTAAAGATATAAGTTTGTGAATTAACAAACTTATATGTGAATAGCTTTTTATCGTTAGCAACTGATGCCAATGTTTATAATTACACTAAAATTGGCGCCACTTTCAGCTTTTTTTCTTGTGCAATGCTACAATTATTTTTATAGGGGAGGAATAGTATGAAAAATAAAGAAAAACCTGCTTCAGCTGGCTATAAACGGTCACTAAGCAATTCCCATATTCAGCTTATCGCTTTAGGCGGAGCTGTCGGAACTGGCTTGTTCTTAGGTGTTGGCGATAGTATTCATCGAGCTGGACCTAGCGTAATTTTGATTTATATCATTGTTGGAATTTTTCTATTTCTTTTGATGCGAGCCCTTGGCGAGCTTATCATGTCAGACCTAAACAAGCATACCTACATCGAATTTATCGAAAAATATCTTGGAAAGGACATTGGCTTTATCACCGGATATTTATACTGGATCAGTTGGGTTAGTCTTGGCATGGCGGAAATCACCGCGCTAGGGATTTATTTTCAATATTGGTTCCCTCACCTGCCAACTTGGCTTCCGGGAACAATCACAATTGTGTGCTTGCTCTTAATTAATTTGATCTCAGCTAGATTCTTCGGTAACCTCGAATTTAGTTTTGCCATTATAAAAATTCTGATGATCATTGCCTTTGTTATTTTCGTCGCTACTTTATTCTTTACAGGCGAAAAAACTAGCTTTGGACCAGTCGTTTTGGCCAACCTAGATGATCATGGCGGTTTCTTTGCTAGAGATTATCATGGTTTCTTTCAAGGCTTTCAGATGGTCATTTTTAGTTTCATCGGAGTTGAATTAATTGGATTAACAGCTGCTGAAGCTCGTGATCCTGAGGTAACAATTCGGCGCGCAATTGATCAATTGCCTATCCGGATTATTTTGTTTTATGTCCTTGCTATCTTAGCAATCTTACTAGTGATTCCCTGGTCAAAAGTAGCAACTGATGCTAGTCCTTTCGTTCAGGCTCTGGGGGCTACAGGAATGCGCGATGCTAGTTCATTAATAAATTTTGTAGTGATCTCAGCTGCTATCTCTTCAACCAACAGTTTTTTATATAGTGCAGGAAGACTGCTCTTTTCTGTTAGTTTTAATGGCAAAGGCAAATGGAACCAAACTTTCGGCAAACTATCTAGACGACAATTGCCACAGAATGCTTTAATTCTATCGGCAGTCTTAATGGGGTTAGCACCACTTATTACCTTGGTAATTGGTAATGAAGCTTTTAATTTTATCTCATCAACCTCAACCAGTATGTTTTTGATTATCTGGTGTTTGATGATTTTAACCCACATTGTCTATCGCAAGCAGACTCCTGCTGGTGACTTACCGGATTTCAAAATGCCAGGTTTCCCAGTATTGGATTATCTAGTGTTGCTGTTTTTCATCAGCATGATCTTGTTACTATTAATTTTGCCAAACTATCGTTTGGCAATTAGTACCGCAATTCTGGTATTTATCGTTCTGTATGCGATTACTAAACTTTGGCGTAAAGAAACAGAAGACCAACTTGGCTAGGTCCTTTTAGTGGACGGCACACGTCGTCTTCTTTTTATTTTATAGTCTTGATTAATTTAGCAGGTACTCCTGCCACGATACTATTTGGCGCCACATTCTTGGTTACCACTGCTCCAGCAGCTACGACTGCATTTTTACCCACTCGAACTCCTGGTAAAATTGTCGCTCCTGCACCAATCCAAGCATTTTTCTCAATTACTACTGGACTCAACTTTAATTCCTTTCGTCTTTCTGGATCTAAGCAATGATTAACTGTAATGATCTTGGCCCCTGGTCCGATTAAAACATCATCTTCAATCGTAATTTTTCCAAGATCAGTCATCATAACGCCCATATTAATGAAAACTCGTTCTCCAATTTTGATTCTAAAACCACAATCTGAATAAAATGGCAATCTTATCTCCGAGGAAGCTGGTACAGGACGACCCATAATTTCACTTAAAAGCTGACGCTTTTCGCAGTCATAGTGACGATCACAATTTAGATTTTGTAACAATCGTTGATTTTGGCAAATTCTTTGTTGCTCTGCTTCACTTAAGTTCATTTTTATCTTTCCTTTGACTTAATTCTGTTGCTAAAACCAAGTTTAAAGGGTAAGCTTAAAAATGTAAAAAAATTATTAATTATCAATTTCAATAATAATTTATTATGGTGAAACAATGGAACTAAGAGTACTCAACTATTTTTTAGCAACTGCCCAAGAGCAAAATATGACGCGCGCTGCTGAAAAACTACTTGTGTCACAGCCCGCGCTTTCAAGACAAATTGCAGATCTTGAAGATGAATTAGGCGTCAAATTATTTATTCGTCAACCAAGAAAACTGATCTTAACTCCTGCTGGCCGCTATTTACAGGAACAAGCGCGGGAAATTCTTACTTTAGCGGATAAAACTAAGCAAAATCTACAATTTACTTCAGTAATCAGTGGTGATTTAACTATCGGTGCTGGTGAAAGTTACGGCATGCAACGAGTAATGTCAGTTGTCAGCGACATCATCAAGGATTATCCGCTAGTTAATATCGATCTCTTCAGTGGGTCATACGCTACGACTGAAGCTAAGTTAAATAATGGCACAATTGATTTTGCTGTCATTATGGGCGATTTACCACTGACTAATTATGAAGTCCTACAATTGCCTGAAAAGGACCAATGGGGCGTATTAATGCCAGCGTCAGATCCCCTAGCTAATAAAGCAGAAGTTAGAGCTGGTGATTTAGTAAATCGTCAACTTTTGATCTCAACGCAAGCTAAAATGCGCAATCGCTTCCAAGAATGGTTCGGTAATTATTACAAGCAGATCAATATTATTGGGAACTATAATTTAGTTTACAATGCAAGTTTAATGGCAGAAAACAATTCTGCAATCGTTATGACTTACGATCGTTTGACTAACACGAATGGACGTAATTTAGTTTTTCGTCCATTAGCACCAGCCCAATATGAACCGATCAATGTTATTTGGAAACATGAAACGGCGCTATCACCTGTGGCTCAACTATTTCTTAATCGCCTAAAAGCATCAATTCAAGACTCTGAAAACTAAAAAAGCAATCGTCTTGGTAGACTATCTACCAGTTCGATTGCTTTTTTGCTATTAATGTTTAGAAAAATTTCGACGCAACTTTTGCATTAACGTGAGTGACTTACGAAGTCGATCAGCAGGCACATGCTCTCTGATCGCACGTAAAGTCTTTTTAGGATCACGCGTGTTAAAGATAAAGTTACCACTATTTTTTGTTCTAATTTCAAAGCGTGGAATGTAGCGACCTCCGAAATGAATATCTGCAACAACGTAAGTAATTTCGTTCCACGGAATCTGAACATAATCGCCAACATTGCGTTCGTTATAGAACTCAAATGAACGATCGCCCACCATTACTTGACCATAAGATGGCATTCCGCGATACCAAGTCGCATTAACCGTCAGTTCGACTGCCGTATTAATTGATTTAACCATTGTTTATTAAAGAATACCCCAAACGTGGAAGAGCACACCAACAACGAAAATACCGATGATGATCCAGATAGGAGAAACTTTCTTCTTCAATAACCACATGCAAAGGAAAGTCAAAAGCAAACCTGCCAAACCTGGAATCAATTGATCCAAGTTGTTTTGCAAAGTAGTGGTTTTAACGTTGGTCAAAGCTTTACCGTTGCCCATATTCCATTGCAACAATGCTTCTTGGATACCCTTACCACCTGAAGCAAGCTTATCCCATTCAATGTAACCACCCTTTTGAATAGGGGTTTGAGAAACGATTGGCGTAAACTTAATGCTTACCCAACGTTCAATCAAGGAACCAAGGACGAACATACCCATCATTGAGGCACCACGGGTAACCTTCTTCAACATACCACCGGACATGTCGTTAGTGATGGCTGAACCAGCCTTGTAACCAAATTCTTGAGTGTACCATAAGAAACCAAGTCTGATTAAGTTCCAAATTACGAAGAAAAGAATTGGTCCAAGGATGTTGCCTTGAATAGCCATTGATGCACCTAAAGCACCAACGATAGGACGAACAGTAAACCAGAAGACTGGGTCACCAACACCGGCCAAAGGTCCCATCATACCAACCTTAACACCTTGTATAGCTTCGTCTTGAACGTTTACGCCATTAGCTTTATCTTCTTCCAAAGCCAAGGTAACACCCAAAACTGGAGCAGCAATGTATGGGTGAGTATTGAAGAATACCAAGTGTCTTTGCAAGGCTGCTGCCATATCTTCTTTATTTGGATATAACTTTCTTAATGCGGGAATAAGTGAATATACGTAACCACCATTTTGCATTCTTTCATAGTTCCATGAACCTTGAAGGAATTGTGAGTGCCACATAACGCTGAAGCGATCGCGCTTAGTTAATTTAACTTCTTTATCTGCCATTTTGAGAATCCTCCTCTAAGCGTCTTTTTAATAATCATCAATGATATCGCCGAGTGGATCTCCAGTACTTGCATTACCGGAGTTTGAACCACCGTTGCCACCCTTAGCTTCAAGAGCCAAGTACATTAAAGCAACTGCAAGACCGATTGCACCAAGGGCAATTAAAGTTAAATCTTTAATCGCAGCCAATGCAAAACCGATAGCGAAGAATGGCCATACTTCTTTTGAAGCCATCATGTTGATAACCATTGCATAACCAACGGCAACAACCATACCACCACCGATAGTCATACCATCAAAACTTATAGTATTATAAGCTGTGAAAATTTAACATACTAAAATATGAAAACATACAAAGAGGCGGAAGCCTCTGGCCCCCGCCTCTTTCATATTCCGCTAGCTCCGGCTGTCAGACTCGAACTGACGACATCTTGATTA
>NZ_CAKC01000046.1 GCF_000296855.1 Lactobacillus gigeriorum DSM 23908 = CRBIP 24.85
TTTTGGAGTCAAGTCCCTAGGGGGATTTGACTCCTTTTTCATTTGTTCTTTACCTTACCGCAAATTATTTTACACTTAGGGGATGTAGCTGAAAGAGTATATACTCGTGACATTTTTAATCGAGATTAGAATGTTTTATCTACCAATTTATAAATTAATCTATTATTCTTATCAATTCAATAAAATATTTTTTAGATTTCGCTTTCACTTTATCGCAAGTAGTAGTAACATAAATATGTGCGCAAGCATAAAATAAAAAGTTTTTTTGTGAGGTTATTTATGTATACAGATGCTTTCGAAGCTGCTAGTAACGCAGCTATAAAGAAGGTAAACTTGCTAAAGAATAACCCTATCGGATACTTCCTACTATCAGTATTAGCAGGAATGTATATCGGTTTTGGAATTCTTTTAGCATTTACCGTTGGTGGACAAATTGGAGTAAATCCATTTGCTGGTCTTATAAAAGGACTAATTTTTGGTGTTGCTCTTAGTTTGGTTATTATTCCAGGTGCAGAGCTATTCACTGGTAATAACTTTGTCATGGGTGCTGGTTTGTTTGGTAAAAAAATCAGTCTTGGCCAAGCAGCTTATCTTTGGTTAATTTGTTGGATTGGTAATCTAGTAGGGGCTGCCCTTTTAGCTTGGATGTTTACAGCATCGGGTTTAGATGTTCCCGCAATTGCTGCTGGTTTTACCAAGGCTTCAGTGGCCAAGATGTCCGCTCCAGCTTTGCAATTAGTCCTAAGAGCAATTTTGTGTAATATTCTTGTTTGTTTGGCTGTTTGGTCTGGATTCCAAACCAGAAACGATGCTGCTAAGTTAATTATGGTATGGTGGTGTCTATTAGCCTTCTTCGCAACTGGATTCGAACACTCAGTAGCCAACATGACGACCTTAATTGTCGCCATCCTAAATCCTGTTGCAACAGCTGGTTCAGTTTCAATTGCAGGTCTAGCATACAATTTGTTATGGGTAACTCTAGGCAATATGATCGGTGGCATTTGCTTTGTCGCCTTACCATATTTCTTAGGAAGTAAGTCTACCAACAATTAATAATTTTTAACATAAATAACGTCAGTAAATCGGTAATAAGCAAAAAGCCAATCATAATCATGTTCTCAAATCATGACTATGATTGGCTTTTTTTATTATTCAGCGGCCTTGATCTTTTTAAAGTTATCAATTGCTCTCGATTGATCTTTGTTTGGCGTAATGATTGCTACCAAATCAAGATCTTTATATTTTGCAAGATCCTCTTCAGTAGCTGGCTCAATGCTTTCTAATATTGCAGGAATCTTTACTTTATTTTGATCAGCTCTCATACTAGTAGCGCATAAAATTGCGACGGCACCTTCCAATTTTTCCTTTGTTGCTTGATCAATAATAGAATGATAAGCCTTAGGGAAAATAAAGTACTTAGCAGTCGTAACTATTTTCTTTTTGTCAATTGGTCTAATGTAGTAATATTTTACTAAATATTTTTCAGTTTCCATTCTTATACCCTCAAAATTTCTAATAATATTCATTCACTTACTTATAATTATAAACAACTTTGCTATAACCACAAAGAAAAATTAACTTGGATTAAAAAGTCACTTTATAAAAACAAAATAAGCTCGGAAAACCTTTCCAAGCTTATTTTTAATAAGTTAAACCTTATTCACGATGCATACCGAGACTATTTTTCAGCCTCTTCAGCTTTCTTTTTGCGGGCAATCTTACGAGGGTCAGTCTTGCCTGTAATAGCTTCCATACCCTCAGTAGTAATAACCCATTGCTTACCAAACTTGCGAATGCTTCCCTTTGGGAACTTCTGTGGAGCTTGGTTAATTCTCTTACGTACATAACCTTCTGAAAGGCCCCAAATTTCGGCTGCTTGTCTTGCATCCATGATGTTTACGTTATCTAAATTAATTCTAACCATATGAATCCCGTCTTTCTCAAAAATCAAGCTGTCATATCGTGTTTATAATAGTATATATTGAAAATAGATGTTTTTGCAAGCCCGTTATATCAACTTTTTGATAATATTTTAAAGTCGATGACAATATATCACTAAATTTGTAAAAATATAGCTTTTTTTAAATTTTTTAAACAAAATAGCCTATGGCTATATATCATGCTATAGTGCCTAATTTATTAATGATAAATTCACGTTATTTATAATCATTCATTATCGCTTATAGTTAGGCTACGACTGTCTTTTTTGACATCCCAAAACCCTGCAAAATATTGTTTCATCATCGGGATTTTTTCAGATATCAATTTAAATTTCTTTGAATTTTTCTGAGCTTGAATTTCTTCTTTGGTATAATTCGATTTTCCGACAAAATAATTCCAATTCATGCGAAACATAAATTCATTTACTTGTTTCCAATCTGCTTTTGCAAATAAATTTTTGAAATCATGAGTATGATCGCCTTTAGCAAAAAGTTTTTTCAAGTATTCATTGTAATTAGAAATATGCAACTGGGCTTTTTCTTCAGAATTCAAATTATCGGTCATTTCAAAACGATGATACTGGTAAGAAACTTTATTTGGAGTAAAGGTCGTTTCACCATAGTTTTCTTCTGCTACACAAAAGCTACCAGTGGCTATATCTACTGCTGGACATTCTTCTGTAGGTCCAATGATATTTTGCGCATGGATATGGCCCGAGAAAACCAGCTTAACATCATATTTACGCAATAATTTTTGCAGATCTTCTGCATTATCCAAGACAAAATCCTGATAGATCATCTTATGGTGTGGATAAAGATTATGATGCATAAAAATTACTACTTTTTGTTTATGCTTCTTGGCATCTTCAAGTTCACCATCAAGCCATTCCAAGGTAGATTTTGTTAAACGTCCATTTGTTGCTGGAGCAGTGGTCGAATAGCCATCTGTGTAAACATTTGTATCTAGCATCAAAAAACGATAATCATTGTTTAGATTTACGCTGTAACTTAAAGAATTTTTATCTAAATGATCGGCATAGCGATATGAGTCCTTAAAAATCTTTACCCACTCTTGAGGACTAATTTCTTGGGCACGATATTGCTTGTCAGCTAAAAAAGTTCTTGACCAGCCATCGTTAATATCATGATTTCCAGGAACAACTAAAAAAGCTATTCCTGCTTTTTTTAAAGGTTTGAATATCTCGGCAAGACGCTTAGCAGATTCTAGTTCACCATTAAAAGTTAAATCTCCAGTGATAATAACTGCATTTGGCTTGTCTTTCAAAGCCTTGCGTACAAAAGCAGTCAACGCAAGCTCTTGGTGGTTTAAATCTTTTCCTGCACTTGTTGTTTCCATCCGCTTAAATGCAGCCCCTTCATCATGCATACTTGCCGGAATTAAATGAGTATCTGAAATTACCCAGATCTTTGCTTCTTGATTTTGAGTGATAGTCTTTTCCATATTCCCTCTTTGGTCCGTTATAACTTTTTGCAACACAAAAATAAATAAAAAAACTAGGAAGATACTGCTTAAACATATCAAGCGGATCTTTCTAGTTAAATCTAGTTCTCGACTTTTAAAAAAATTATTCATAATAACACGCTGATTGTTTATCTCTACCTAGTTCTATTATCGCATTTTATCGAGATAAAACATACTAATTTTCATTGAATAGCTTCTTAACGTTATCGATGTCACATTGTCTAATCAAGTTTGGGCTATCTGGATCCATTTCAGCGTACATTACTGAGTTAGAAATACTATTGTGAGTTAAGCTAATAGCATGACCCAATTCATGTTCAACAGTAGCCTTTCTCGCTGTGCTACTAATCTTCTTCATGAAGTAGTCATTCAATTTAACAGTTGCAGATACGATTACACCGTTGCGTTTACTCAAAACAGTTTCACCAACCCAGTCAGTTTTACCGTAATTATCGTTAACAACAATAATCTTAGCTGATGAACCATTAACAATATTAAAACTATATAAAATTAACTCTCGACCTCGAATAGAAAATATGCTGCTCGATCATACCGGTCTCTCGTTTCTGAGAGCTCAAAAGGACGACCATCCGTCAAGAATGCCACTTGATGGACTGCTAAAATTGCATCCCCTACTTGGCAATCCAAATATTCAACATCGTAAGCATCAACTTTATCTGCCATAATAATTCGATTAGCTTTACCAACTTCAAGTTTCAATTCATTCTTTATATAAGAATAAATCGACTGATTAAGAACCTCATCGGTTATCCCTGGTATAACTTTAACTGGCATCATGGTGTATTCTAGCTTCATTGCTTTTCCATCTACCAATCGCTGTCTTATAATGTCGTAAACTAAATCTCCCTTTTTTAACTTTAGTTTCTTCAATTCTTCTCCTTCAGCTTCTCTAATTGTGAAAGAGATTACATGGCTAGTAACTTTGCCTTTATTTTTCATCGAATTGGAAAATCCATCGTGTAATCCAGCCGATTCAGTATTCATTGTCGGCATTCTACGGTTCTTTTCTTTAATATAAATGCCACTGCCAGGTATCACATTAATTAGATCTTTCATTGATAGAATTTTTAAAACTCTTGAAATAACTACTCTACTCGTATAAAATTGACGGGCTAATTCTGCTTCTGTTGGTAATTTTCCCTCAAATTGTCCATTGATAATTTGCTTACTCAATTGTTCAGCAATTTCATGATATTTAGTCATATTTCGATCCATTCTGTAAATAAATTTCTTTACCGATTTTTTAAGCAACTTCATTTTAGCATATAAAAATCCTATAATTTAGGTAAAGATAGCGATTTCAATTCTTAGGAGGAATCTATTATTATGACTGAATTTTATTGGGGTAATTCCGTATCAAGTATGCAAACTGAAGGGGGCTGGAACGAAGGCGGTAAAAGTTTATCGGTCTACGATGTCCGTGAAGCTACTGATAAATTAAGCGACTGGCATGTAGCCAACGATAATTACCATGAGTTCGATCAGGATCTTGATTTAATGCAAGATCTTGGAATGACAATGTATCGTTTCTCAGTTTCTTGGTCGAGAGTTATTAAAGATGGCGATGGTGAAGTGAACGAAGAAGGTCTAGCTTTTTATGATCGCTTAGTTGATGGTTGTTTGAAACGTGGCATTCAACCAATGATTTGTCTCTACCACTTTGACATGCCATTGCACTTAGCAGAAAAAGAACACGGCTTTTTAAGCAAAAAGACCTGTGAAGCCTTTATTCGCTACGGTAAAGTTTTAGTCGATCACTTTGCTGACAGAGTTAAATATTGGATCACTTTTAACGAGCAAAACTTATACTCCCAATCGATGGCTTTTACTATTGCTGGTGCAGAAGATGCTGAACATAGCTTAAGCAATCTCTATCAGATTGTTCACAATGTCATGTACTGCCACGCTGCTTTTGCTAACTATTTACATGAACACAGCGATGCTAAAATTGGCGGTATGCTTGCATATAGCGAAGTTTACCCTGCTACTTGCAATCCAAGCGATATTTTTATGAGTCGACAATACGAGGAATTTAGTAACGATAATTTACTCGACGTTTTTGTACACGGCATCTACTCTCCAGCCTTTTTACATTTTATTAAGAGAAATCGACTTCAAGTAGTAATGACAGATGAAGAAATGGCGCAATTAAAGGCATGCCGGAGCGATTTCTTAGCCTTTTCCTACTATCAATCAGCTGCCCTAGATTCCACCAAGGTTCCAGTTGGTACCCCGCCAAACTTCTATCTTGAAAAAGGTGCGGTCCATAATCCTTATCTTCGTGAAAACGCATGGCACTGGAACATTGATCCAATTGGTTTCCGCGATGTTTTAAATAAAGTTTACTTGCGTTATGGTTTGCCTGTCTTCCCAATTGAAAACGGAATTGGTTTACGTGAGGAGTGGGATGGTAAGCATGAGATTCAAGACGACGAAAGAATTCGTTATATGAGAGCTCATATTGAAGCTATGGAAGCTGCGATCCACGAAGATGGTGTAGAAGTACTTGGTTACTTAGGTTGGGGCTTGATTGACATTCTTTCATCATCGGGTGATATGTCTAAACGCTACGGTGTTGTTTACGTAAATCGCACCAACCACGACTTAAAAGATATGAAACGCGTACCTAAGAAGAGTTATCACTGGTTGAAACAAGTAATTAAGTCAAATGGTACAAGTCTATAGTTATGCAAAATAACCTATCAAGATGATGGGTTATTTTTTATGAAAAAGTTTACATTCTTATCAAGATAATAATTGACAAAGACTAGCCTTTTCCTACAAAATAAACTTGAAACGTTTTCAGAAAAGTGTGGAATACTATGACTTTATCATTTAGTAATTTTATTAGCAGTTTAAGCAATCCTGCCATGCTGTTAACTGTTATCCTGACTTTAGGAGTAATTTTTGTAAATGGTTGGACAGATGCCCCGAATGCAATTGCGACTACGGTTACAACCCGTGCAATGCATACGCGTTCAGCAATCATTATGTCGGCAATTTTCAACTTCTTAGGCGTCTTAGTGATGACAAGGATAAATAGTTCTGTCGCCGAAACTATCTCTAATATGGTTGATTTTGGTGGCGATGCTCACGCCTCAATGATTGCTTTGAGTGCCGCCCTATTTTCAATCGTTGTTTATAGCGTTGGAGCTTCAATATTTGGTATCCCTACAAGCGAATCACATTCTTTAATTGCAGGTTTAACTGGTGCAGCCATTGCTATTCAAGGTGGTACCAAAGGTATCAATTGGGATGAATGGGTTAAAGTCCTATATGGTTTGGTACTGAGTTTGGTTCTTGGCTTTATCTTAGGTTGGCTAGTTTGTAAATTAGTGATTCTCATTTGCCATGATATGGATCGCCGTAAAACTAATGTCTTCTTTAGTAAAGCGCAGATCTTCGGTGCAGCTGCCATGAGTTTTATGCATGGTGCTCAAGATGGCCAGAAGTTTATTGGTGTACTTTTACTGGGTATGGCTTTTGTTAATGGCCAAGCTAGCGCTGGCAATATGATCATCCCTACTTGGTTAATGATGTTATGTTCAATCACGATGGGTGTTGGAACTAGCGTTGGTGGTGAAAAAATCATCAAGTCTGTAGGGATGGACATGGTTAAGCTTGAAAAATATCAAGCCTTCTCGTCAGATGTTTCTGGTGCCATTAGTATTTTACTTTCCACTTTATACGGGATTCCAATCTCTACAACTCATGCTAAGACTAGTGCAATTATGGGTGTTGGTGCCGTTAAGCGTCTTTCAGCCATTAATTTAGATGTGGTTAAAGATATGGTAATCACTTGGATTTTTACCTTCCCAGGTTGTGGGATTATTGCCTACTTAATGGCTAAATTGTTCTTGATGTTATTCTAGAGAGGTTTATTATGAGTAGAAAATCAGACGCATATTATTTCGATACTTTTGTTAAATGTAGTGAATATGCAATTAAGGGAGTTGAACTATTAGATCGCACCTTGGATCACTATCATCCAAGTCGCTTACATGATTTAAGCAATGAAATGCATGGCTTAGAGCATGAAGCCGATAGTTTAAAGCACCAAATGACTGAGGAATTGGCTAAAGCCTTCGTGACTCCAATTGAACGTGAAGATATCGTTGAACTAGCACATAACATCGATAATATGGTTGATAATATCGAAGATGTCATGATGCGTTTATACTGCGATGATGTTACAGAAATTCGTGAAGAAGTTTATCCAGTGGTCAAGCTTCTAATCAAGAATTACCAGGAAACCTTAGAATTGGTAAAAATTTTTGCCAACTTCAGAAAAAAGAGCAAAGAATTACGAGAACATATTATCAATATCAACTCAATGGAAGGTGAAGCTGATGTGATGTTTATTCATAACATGCGTAAGCTCCACAAAGAAGTCAAAGATCCATTGGAAATCATTGTTTGGCGTGACATTTATACTTATTTAGAAAAATGTCACGATGACTGTGAAAATGTGGCTGCCAATATCGAAATGATTGTTTTGAAAAATTCATAAGACGCAAAAACCTCAAGCTATCAACTGATAACGATAGCTTGAGGTTTTTTGTTGCCAAATAGAAAAAGACACTTACCAAATTTCGAGATTTGATAAATGTCTTAAAAGAATTATTTTATAGATTAGTGCTTCTTTTTACTCATGATCATACCGACTGCCAATGCAGTTGCACCTGCAAGTAAGGCGACTCCGGCAAGAATAGCAGCATTATTAGCTTTTTCACCAGTTTGTGGCAAACGTGCCTTAGAGTTGTTTACCTTAGTTACTGAACTGTTGTTATTTACAGTCTCGTGACTATTGTGGCTAGTAGTTGTTTGCTTATTAGTCTTCTTATGATGAGTCTTGAGAACTAACTTTTCAGTAGTTGTCTCAGTAGTAGTGTTATCTTCAGGTACTTCTGGAGTCGGAGTTTCATTAGATGTTTTTTAGGTTAATTTGGAGTTGGTGTAGGCTCTGGAGTCTTATGGTAAACATAAGTCACTTCAGTTGTACCTTTAACCACAACACCATCCTTGTTAGAAGGAATCTTGTTCTTATCTAATTCGTAACCAGGGATGTCCTTTGGAGTAGTTGTGTAATCTTCACCAGTTGGTACATCTTTCTTGTTTACAACATCATCTGAAATCTTATTACTATCTTCATCAACGGAGTGAACAATAACTGTTCCCTTTTCTTGATTCTTTTCATAGACATAGATGACGTGCTTTTTGCCTTCAGCTACTTTACCATTTGCTGGATCTGAAGTCTTGTCCATGCCTACGAAGTGGTAACCATCGAAATTCTTTTCTTCGGTTGTGTAGTTTTCACCTACTGGAGCATTTTCCTTAACTGATTCAACTGAAGTACCAGGAATCATTTCACCAGTTTCCTTGTCGATGTATTTCACATCTACTGAACCAGTCTTTGGAGCTTCAGGATTTTTAGCATATACATAATAGTTAAAAAATATTAAATAGGTTAATTCTATCAATCGTATATTTAAAACATCTTTTTTATTCAAAAAGTTATATTTAACTTGTACACTTGAATAATACAAATAAAAAACACCATAACGATTCTCAAATTATCGTTATGGTAAAAATTTTGGTTCAGTATAAAAAGCTGTGTATTTGATCAATAAATTGTTTTTCTTTTGCTTGCTTCCATTAGTCGCAGAAAGAAATATTCATCGTCTGGATACCCATATCCTTGTCTTCTTTCCGTTTTGATTTTGTTGTTCAGTCCTTCTAGCCGTCCCGTCGAAATATGATGCTTGGCAAACGTATAGATACCTGTCAGATGCCTTCCAAGCAAACGGGCAAACCAAATAAACCGCTTATTCTCGGTTTCTCTACAGATTTCGATGATGTCCTGAATTTGTGCACACATCTGTACTTGATCTTGACTGCGATATGCTTGATCTAGATGCTCTTTGATTATATCTGCTGTTAAGAACAGTTTTTTTCCGCTAGCAGCTTTTCGTATTTGTTTTCATTTCCTCCTTAACCCTTGAGCTCTGGGCGATTAAAAATCTTTCCAGCTTTAGCTACCAGTTTGCCTTCATATGTATATTTCTCCTCTAGAATCTCTTTGTGAATCGCCTTAACCACCATTTTATCCAAGCCGGTAATAAATGCAGTGCTTTTGAGCGTAAGGCCCCAGACCAGCAGGTCTTTAACATAGTTTCTCAATTGTTTGGTAATGCGATGTCGCTCATCCTTGAAAGGGATCTTTATGGTATAAGTATTGAAGACGCAGCCAGAATTAAGGCAGCGCAAGCGCGGTCTGACAATCTGAAGCTGGGTATAGCTATTGCCGATAGGCAGATGATTCAAAGCGATCACAGGTGATCCGCTTTTAACCAAAGGCTGCTGGCAGCTAGGACAGAGTCGCTGTTCTTGAGCCATAGCTCCTTGCAATATTTGAAGATTGACTTCACGAACTCTAGGGTGGGACTTAGTGCCATAATTGACCGACTTGACTGTTTGAATAGGAAGTGCAGCTTTGAGGAATCCTGTTAAGCCAGAATTGAAAAATAGAACTCCGCTATTTTCTCTATTTTGATGAATAAAAGCTTGAGCGGAATAATTTGATTCGATATAATTCATGTATCAGGACTTCTTTCTAATGTGGTTTGGTAAGTAACATTATAAAAGAAGTCCTCTTTTTTTGCCTTGATATACACAACTTTTTACACTGAACCAAAATTGCAAGTAATTTATTTTAAAATTATTTTATTTTTTTCGTCAATTTGTTCTAGTAATGGCATATATTCAGCCAAAATATATCCAATAATATTACTCCCGGGGTCAGATGGTAAGTCAATTTTTGCAAGATAAACCTCACCACTGTATCTTTTAGCTAATTCATTTTGTAAAATTATTGCCCCTCTTGAAATTTTTACTTGATGTCTAGGCTCGATCTTTTTTCTTGGAGCTAATAATCTAACTATTCTCTCCGGTTGGTCTTTTCTAACTGCTAAAGTTAAATTCTGATATTCGCTAAATTCTGGTAAAAAATTAGTCTTTAATGTAATAATTCCTTCTCTTTGGTAGCGAACGATCTCTTCCAGACTCGAAATTCGAGCTCGTGTATCACTGATAAACACATCAGTAACTCCAGCTTCATGCATTACTTCAACCGCAGCTACAAAACTATTCATCCCCCGATGACGCTCAACTGTTGGCAAGCCTTCATACATTGGGAAACGATACTCCCAATCACCAGGAACAAAAGCTTGAGTTCTTACACCCATTTTTACAAAAGCTCGATTACGTTTAATAAAGCTCGCCCAACTTAGCCCAGTATTCACATGAGGATAGTAGTTATACGAAAGAATCAGCTTTTTCCGGTCAACTCCAGAATGCAACAATTTTTCAAGGTATTCAGGGCTAACAATGCTAGCATTCAAAAAGACTGTGAATTGTTTCTGCAGTTGTTTAATCAGATTCAGATCATCAATACCATAATCTAATCTAACTGCGCTAAAGCCAAAATCTTTTAACGCTTGAAAGTCGTTATTAGCTAAACCCAGCTTTTCAAAAGTAACCGGTGATACGTCTGATACTACTTTTAGCTTTAGTTCATGACATTTAGTAAAAAATTCTTTAATTACTGGACGTAATTTATCGTAATCTTCTTCAGGCATTTGCATTGAAGTAAAGACATACTCTGCACCTGCTACTCGCGCCTGCTCTATATATGACGGGTCATATTGACTCATATAAACGGAAATTCCTAGCATATTGACACCTCAAATTTATAAAATGTTATCGTTTTCACATCCTAGCATGAGCATAACATTATTACATTTGAATATCAAACTTACCAAAAATTAAAAAAATATTTCTTAATTCACGAGAAGCTGACATCAACACCTAAATTTTTTAATGGAAAAAGGTATCATCAATAATTTCGAAACCCTTATCTTTCAAGGCATTGTCAACAAATGAACGATCTTCCCCAGTAGTACGATTCAACTGTACTCTAGCTGCATCCTTCTTGTCGTATTCTTGAGCTCTAGGTAATAATTCAGTAGCATCTTCTAGAGGAATTACCACTACGCCATCTTCATCACCGACAATAATATCGCCAGGATTTAAGCTTCTTTGACCTACAGTAACTGGTACGTTTACTTCACCAGGGCCTTCAGTATATGGACCTTCTGGAGTAGTTCCTGTAGCGTAGATTGGCAAATCAAAATTCTTCAAGCTATCGATATCTCTAATTGGGCCATCGACCACAATGCCGCCAATCTTTGCTTGATATTTTGCATAGGTAAGCATAACTTCACCAACTAAGGCTCTAGCATGATAGTCGCCATCAGTACTTACAACTACAATATCGCCTTCCTTGGCAACATTTAACGCTGCTTGAATAGCAAGATTATCACCACTCCGAGCTTTAACGGTTAAGGCTGATCCACACATAATTTTCTTAGGTGAACTCATTAACCGAATTCTCGCATTCATCCCTGCATTTCTACTCATACAATCATCAATAGTTGCAGAAGGAAGTTTACTAAAACCGGCAATTAACTCTGGATCTGGTAAATTTCTTCTTAAATAAATTCTTTTTCCTGTTGGCATTCATATCCCCTTTTCTATCGATACCATCACAATTTGAATTTATTCTACTACCAGTTTTTAAAAATGTAAATTAATTGACTCATTTTTTAAATTTTTAAACGTTTTCAGAGAAAATTTGCTTTGCCCATCTTGCAAACAATTCTGGCCATGATTGAACTTCTGGAATTACCTTTTCTGGTTTATCATAGCTACTTTCCAAATTAGCTAATCCCAAACCATGTCTACCGTATGGAAAAATATGCAATTCAAACGGAATCTTATGGTCGCCAAGAGCCTGAGCAAACAAAAGACTATTTTATGATTGTGGCGACCATACTCATTTTTCGGTTGCTGGTGGTCATGCTGCTATGAAAAATGTAGGCAAATGTATGATTATGTTTTATTTTCATACATTGCGGTCTATTTGTGCCTTGCATTTCTCTTACCAACGTCAACGTCAGTATTCCGATATTCCAATTTAGGAGTAATCGCATTGACTGACTCTTTTGGCTTCTTTTCGGACGTAGCCTCGCCCGCATTTTATCTTACAAGGCTTGATTCAACTCTGGATGATTTACTAGCAGCGTTAGGTTGGCCATGGCATTTTCGTCGCGGTCAACCTTTTTATTGTAATTGGGACAGCTAGGATTATAACAGACAAACTCGTTATGCTTGGTCCCATGCTTTTTATTGCCCTGCAGAGTGATCCGTTCATCGCCTTTTTTCACTAAGCCGCATACTGCGCATCTTTGCGTTGATGGATATAGCTTATTAGCTACTATTAATTCTTTATCGTACCACTGACACTTATAAGTCAAAAGCTGTCTAAATTGGCCAAACATGCTTCGATGCATGCCTTTTGAAGCTATATGGCTCATAAGCATGCCTTTAACTGCCAAATCTTCAATCGCTATTTGATCGTAATCGTTCACCAGCTTAGTAGTAAACTTATGCATTAAATCCGTTTGAATGTTTTCGGCACGCTGATAGGATGTCTGAAGCTTGATTCTCGCCTTCAAGTATTTCTTGCTTTGCGTACCTTTAATTCTACCGTTGACTGTTCGCTTCTTTGCTAGTTGCTTTTGATAATGTTTTATTTTGTTGTATGTTTTAGTCAAAGCCTTAGGAATAATTAAAAGCTGCCCATCTTGATAATTGAAATGGCCTACGTTTATATCTACTCCCGTCGCTTTGCCTGTTTTCTTTTTGTCTTCGAGCCGATCTTTGGGGATCTTATATGGAATTGCCACAAAGTAGCGAGTGTTCTCTCGATAAATGCTCATTATTCCTGTAGGATAGTCAAAAGGTTTTTCTGACAATTTTATTGGTTGCCAGTTTGCTTTCAATCCTTGAGGCTTTTCCAAAACCAGCTTGCCATTAACAATTCTAGCTTGATCGCTCTTGAAGCCTTGTCTAGGTGAGCGCTTAGATTTAAATTTAGGCTTGCCCCAATCTTTTTGAGCCTTATTGAAGAAATTTTGCCAGGCCTTGCCTAGATCCTGGACAGCTAGCTGCAACAGATGGGCTGAGTACCCAAATTGCCAGTCTTCTTTTTCCGCCACTAATTTATTTCTGATTTCTTGCCAATTAGGTGCAGGATAGCTGGCAAGCATTTTCTCTTGTTCGGCAGTAAATTTGCGTTGACTCTTGGGCTTTCGCAGTTCAGCTTTAATCTTTTTGTCAAGCATCACCTGCCTAATATCGTATTCGTCATTCCATAAAGCCAAGGCTTCATTCCAGCAGAATCTCCGATAATCGCAATTGCGATCGAGAACGGCCTTCATTTGTTTGTTGGGAAACAACTCATAGGATCTGGTTTTTATATAGTATTCGGGCATTTTATCCACCTCCTTTTATAGATGCCTGGCTTATTCTCTTAAATTAGGATCGTTCTTCATTTTGTTTTTATATCTTCTCAGTCCATAAAGACGGCTTGAGAAAACATGAATCACACTGATTAAGTCTTGTACCAGCTCCTTATCTGGAGAAGTATCCTCATTGTTTAAGACGATTATCTTACAATCGTGCCAAGAACAAAACTTTTGAAAGAAATCAAACCCAAAACGGATAAAGCGATCTTCATAGGTAACGTAGATCTCTTTAATCTGATTTGCATCGATCTCTTTAATCAACTTAAGCCATTTAGGACGTTTGTAGTTTAAACCCGATCCAATATCTGAAATATATTCATCGGCGATAATGCCTCTAGCATTCAAGAATTGCCTTAAAAAAACAACTTGATCTTTTAAATCGTCTTTTTGCCCATTTGAAGATACCCGCGCATAAGCCACGATTTTACGTTTATCAATGGGCTCGTTATGATCAAGACCTAAATACTGATCAAGCTCTGATTGATAGTAAAATCGTCTGTTGTTAGCTGTTCGATGCGCCTTTAATTTCCCAGCTCGGTCCCAGCTTTGAAGAGTGAACGGTGCTTTGCCAAGATAGGCAGCGGCTTCTTTTAAGTACATAATTCTAGACATAAAAATCTCACCACCTTGTAGTGAGATTATAGCACACCTTATAACACATAATAAACATAATTAAACATATATTTTTAAACTTGTTATAACTCTCGCACAAGAACTCGCAGTACATTTAGCATCAACTTTTAAATAATTGCTAACTAAAAAAACCGCTAATTCCAAATTGACGGTTCTTTTTGATGTTACTTTTGATAAAAATGATAGCGACAATTACGTTCAAATTTTTCACCTGCAAGCAGAGTGATCGCTTGCAAGTTGTGATCGCCAACTGGTGGATATTGTGCTTCCAGAGTGACGGCATCATATTGGCCAAAATCACGACAGATTCCCGAATGATCAAAATGATTACCAGTATAAATAACTACAGCTGGCGCATCAGTTGTAAACTCTAAGCCAAAGTGGTGTGACTCTAGCTTTGCCGCAATTTTTTCACCATTAAGAATAAACGGATGATCGAAACCATTACGTAGCTTCAGCTGTTCATCCTCTTCAGCTAAGGCATCACCAATGATCCGACTTTTACGAAAATCAAATGGAGTTCCTGCAACTGGATGCATCCCATCAGTTGGAATACCAGCGCCATCAACTGGAAGATAATAGTCAGCTGCAACTTTCATCATCAAGTCGGCACCTCGCTTACCTAAAGTAAAGTAGGTATGATTGGCAGGATTGAAAATCGTCATTTGATCGCTTAAAGCCTCGATTTTATAATCCAGATTATTTTGACTATCCAAGCGATAAGTTACTTTAACCTTCAAATTACCAGGAAAACCATTATGACCAGCATAATCAACAATGGTAAAAACTGCTCTCGCGCTTGTTTCATCTGCTTGAAGTTGAAAATTCCAAACATCAGTATCGATTCCTAAACCACCATGTACATGATTTTCACCTTCATTAAGAGGCAAATGAGTGACCTCATTGCCATGTTTCCACTCACCTTTGGCGATTCGACCACAAATTCGGCCAATTGTGCCACCTAAATAATTACGTTCTTGATGGTAGTCCTCTGACTTGGGAAGGGTGAGAACCATATTTACGCCGGCAAGGGTTAAACTTTCTAAAGTAGCACCGTAATTTAACAATTTAACTTCCATGCCAACATCATTGGTCAAAGTTATTTCACATAAATCTTGACCTTTTAGTCGACCATATTTTCTAAAACTTGTCTTCACTACTATTTTACCTGTTCTAATAAGTGTTCAATAAATCTGTTCCACCCAGCTTGGCCATCAGCATCATCTTTAAAGACGCCCGCACATTGGAGTACTTTTTCAAAGACTTCCACCACGGCTTGATCAACAATCTGATCTACATTATCTTTGGTAATCTTGTTTTGGTTTTCTGCTTGTAATTGCTTTGCCCAAGCTTCATGGCTGCTAGCCATTTCATTTGGCTCTTGTAGCAAATATTTTTTGACTTCCTGCAACTCTGTTTTAAGTCTTCCAGGTAATATTGCCCGACCCATGACTTCAATCAAACCAATATTTTCCTTCTTGATGTGCCAAAGTTCTTTATGTGGATGGAAAATTCCTAGCGGATATTGCTCGCTAACATTGTTATCGCGTAAGACTAAATCAAGAACATATTTTTCACCATTGCGGTGCATGATCGGCGTCACCGTATGATGGTTTTCACCTTTTTGATCAGTTGCTACAATCATTCTTGCAGGATCAGAATATTCTTTCCAAAAGTTGATAATTAAGCTAGCTAAGGTCACCAATTGCTCAGTATTCTTGGATTCAAGACGCAAATCGCTCATTGGCCAATCTACTATGCCGGCAGTTACTTCCAGGAAAGTTGGAAAGGCTACTTCTTGCCTAATTTTGGCTTTCATCATTGGAAAGATATGACGACCACCTTGATAATGCTCGTGAGCTAGCATTGATCCGCCGACAATTGGCAAATCTGCGTTGGAACCAACGAAATAATGGGGCAACATGCGTTCAATTTCGATTAAGTTGATCAAGGTTTGTTGGTTGATCTTCATAGGAACATGTTCTTGATCTAAGAAAATACAATGTTCGTCAAAATAAGCATACGGTGAATATTGCATCCCCCATGCTTTACCACCAATCATCATCCTAATAATACGCAAATTTGCTCTAGCATTTTTACCATAATCACCTTTATAGCCTTCATTTTCAAGACAGAGTGCGCATTTAGGATAATTATTGCTTTGCATTTTAGCCGCACGAGCAATTGCTTTAGGATCCTTTTCCGGTTTAGATAAGTTAATAGTAATTTCAAGTTCATGACCTTTGCTACTAGTACCGGTATAAACGATATTTTTGGCAATCGCTGCTTTTTTTACATAATTATTGTCCGTGCACAATTGATAAAACCAATTAGTTGCTTCAACTGGAGCCTGTTCCATTTTTTGCCAAAAAATTCTATTTACTTCACTAGGAATCGGCGTTGCCAAATCATACAAAAGATCATTTAAAATTTCTTTGGCGGTCGCATCATTATTAATTTTTTGACGTTTAACCGCCATGGCAACTAATTGCGTTACTGGATTTTCAGAAGTTAATTCTTCATCCTCATCACCCACTAAGGCCTTGATCTTATTAATTACATATACTCGATCAAGCGGTGAAAAGCTACCATGTTCAATTACTTCATCAGCAAAAGTCTCAATTACTTTCATTCTTATCTAGATCCTTCTTGTTCCATCAACTATTTCCGCATCATAAAAACTTGCATCATATCCAATTTTTTCGCGGTAAATTTTAGCCAATTTTTCTTTAAATTTAGCTGCGTCAGCCTTTTTCACAATTGCAATCGCAGAGCCACCAAAGCCACCACCAATCATACGAGCACCAAGCGCACCGTTAGCCCAAGCACTTTCAGCCAGGGTGTCTAATTCTTCACCAGTAACTTCATAATCGTAGTGCAAGCTAACATGAGAAGCGTTTAACAAGCGTCCAAGCTGAGCAAGATTGCCAGCCTTCATAGCTTCTGTTGCACGAATCGTCCGTCCATTTTCAAGTACCGCATGACGAGCACGCTTTAATTCAACTGGATCATTAATTAAATAGCTATATTCATCAAAAGTGTTTTCGTCTAATTCACCCAAGGCAGCAATATCCAATTTGCTCTGAAGCTTCTTCAAGGCATTTTGACATTCACGCACACGATCGTTGTATGCAGAAGCTGCAAGCGTATGTTCCTTATTAGTCGACATAATTACAATTTCATAGTCGTCCAATTTCAGTGGCAAGTATTCATATTCCATCGTATTGCAATCAAGGAAGATAGCCGCATCTTTTTTACCCATAATGCAAGCAAATTGATCCATGATTCCTGAATTCAAACCAATAAATTCATTTTCGGTTCTTTGTCCCATCTTGGCAATTGCTACTGGATCAATCTTCAAATTGAATTCATCATTCAAAATTGTGCCTATTAACATTTCCAACGCTGCTGATGAAGAAAGTCCTGATCCTGAAGGTAGAGTTGCGTTAATGTATAAGTTAAAACCATGATTGATCTTTTTACCCGCTTCAGTTTGACGAAGATAAGCAATCATTCCTTTAAAATAATTTGCCCAGAAGCGATCACCACTTTCAACGCTCTCATCATCAAGCGCAAATTCCACAATTTCGCCTGCAATGTTCCCGGAATATAGAGCAACCGTTTGATCTGCCCGTGCACCATAGACACCGTAAACACCTAGGCTTATTGCAGCTGGAAAAACATGACCGCCATTGTAGTCGGTATGTTCACCGATTACATTGATTCTCCCTGGTGAAAAATATACTTCCTCGCCAGTAGAATTAAAAACTGATTGATAAGCTGACATTAATTCTTCTTTATTCATTTTTGCAACCTCATCTATAAAGTAATCGTTTTCAGGTTAATTATATTACTTTGTCAGCTTTTAGTAAATATATTTACTAAATAAATAAAAGCTTTATTTACATAAAGCTTTTTCGTTTGATCAATTTGGTATTTACTGTCAAATGAATCAGCGGTCGCCTACTATTCTTGATTTCTGCCAACAAAACATCGAGCGCCAAATCGCTTAAAGCTGCTTGATCAATATTGTAGGTAGATAGCTGCGGATAAACGTAGCGGGCAATTTCACTATTATTAATACTTATGATCGCCGTTTGCTCAGGAATCTTGATCCCCGCTTCATTGAATGCTTGTAACACGCCAACGCTTAACGTATCAGAAGCAACAATAAAGGCATCTGGCAGCTGCCCTTTATCTGCTAAAGCCCGTTTAGCTAATTGATAGCCGTTAGCGACACTCACAATTCCTTGCGAATAGATTTTTGCCTCGGTTACATGTCTAAATTTAGTGTATTCTTCAAAAGTTATCTCTCGTTCATCGCGTTGGGCTACATGATCCAGATTGAAACTTTCAGCTCCAATAAAGCCTAATCGTTGATGGCCAGCTTCAATTAATTTATCTACTGCATCTTGCACCGTCAGCACTAGATTAGGTTTAACCGAATTGAATAATTGTGGAGCGGGATCAATGTCGAGAAAAACGCCATGAGGAAGTGCTTGCTTGAGCTTTAATAAATCAGCATAAGTCAATTCTGCAGTACCAACTCCAATAAAGCCTTGATACATACCTGCTTCAGATATTAGTTCATGAATGTCAGTAAAAGTACTAATCGCAACTTGCCGATTTTCACATACCTTTTTCAATTCTTTTTTTAGGAGGGCAAAATATTCATCCTCTAAATGCTCACCACCATTAACCCGGTAAAGCAAGGCGATGTTAGGTTGCGGTTCTAATTTATTATCTCGGCTCCAGTAGCCCAATTCGGTAGCTATCTGTAAAATCTTATTTCTCGTTGCTAAAGAAACCGAAAGTTTAGGATCATTATTCAATAAACGTGAGACAGTAGCTTGTGAGAAGCCAGATTTTTCCGCGATTTCTTTTATTGTTGTCATACTATTCAACCTTTTCATTTTTCTTACTAAAAATATTATACTTAATTTTCACTGATTTATTAAATAATTTGTCCTTTTTAGTAAATTATTTTACTAATTAAGTAAATAAGTGTTATACTTAATTCGATTACTAGTAAACTTATACGAGGTAATGTAAATGAAAATTTTAGTTATTGGTGGAGCTGGTTACATTGGCTCCCATGCTGTTAAAAAACTAGTTAGCGACGGCAATGAAGTCGTAGTGCTTGATTCGCTCTACACTGGTCACCGCAAAGCGGTTGCTAGCGAAGGCAAGTTTTATCAAGGAGACTTGAACGATACTTTCTTGGTATCCAAGATCTTGCGTGATGAACGAATCGAGGCTGTAATGCACTTTGCTGCCTACTCTTTGGTGCCGGAATCGGTGAAGAAGCCATTGAAGTACTACGAAAACAACGTTTCGGGGATGATC